>JALWNT010000050.1 GCA_027080995.1 Campylobacteraceae bacterium
GGACATTGTCGAGGAAGAGCCGGGCTACGGCCAAAAGACGGAGGTAGCGGTTGGAGGATTGCTTGCGGATGGAGGGGATCTCTTCGACCAGTTCGGTGTTTTTCCCCTGAAAAGACCACATAATGAAAGCTCGAAAGCCCCCGGTCTCATCCTGGAGGCGTCGGATATGGTCGAAGTGCTCCACGATCTCCCGGTCGGTTTCGACCGTGCCGTACATCATCGTCGCCGTCGATTTGATCCCCAATTTGTGGGCTTCGCGGTGGACCTCCAGCCAAGTGTCCTTGTCCAGTTTCTTCGGGGCGATGATGTCCCGCACCCGATCGCTGAGGATCTCGGCTCCCGCTCCCGGGATCGAGGCGAGGCCTTTGGCGTGGAGGCGCCGCAGGACTTCCGCGATGGAGATGTTGGAGCGCCGGGCGATGTAGTCGATCTCGATGGCGCTGAAGCCGTGGATCGTGATTTGGGGATATTTCTGATGGATATGCTCCACCAGATCCTCGTACCACTCGATCTCCAGTTTGGGATGCACCCCACCCTGGAAGAGGATCTGCGTTCCTCCGATCTCCAGGAGTTCCTCGATCTTGCGATCGATCTCTTCGAAGCTTAGGATGTAGGCATCCTCATTCTTTTCGTGACGATAAAAGGCGCAAAATTTGCAATCGACCCAGCAGACGTTGGTGTAGTTGATGTTACGATCGACGACGAAGGTCGTGATTCCCTTGGGATGGAGCTCCTTTTTGCGGGCGTAGGCCATCTTGCCCAACTCTTTGAGGTCGGCGTTTTGGATTAGGTCCACGGCTTCGTCGATGCTCATACGCATAGGAGGTTCCTTCTGTGCGAAATGAGGAATGAGGAGTGAGGAATGAGGAACCGAATTATGATTGAGAATTGAGAATTGAGAATTGAGAATTTTTGGGCGTTGCGTTGCAACGCGAACTTTAGGAGGCGGGACTTCAGTCCCGCGATGCAGGGCTGAAGCCCTGCCCCCAATGACCAATGACCAATGACCAATGACCGTGCCGAAGGCATCCTCACTCCTCGTTCCTCTCTGACTTCGCCGGCTTACCCACCGCATCCAGGACCCCGTTGATGAACTGCGGCGATTTTTCATCGGCGAGCTCTTTGGCCAACTCCACCGCTTCGTTGATGATGATGGGGCGTTCGGTCCCTTCGATGACGATTTCGTAAGTCCCAAGACGCAGAATCGCCTTTTCCACTTTCCCGACATCTTCGTAATTCCAACTCTGTAAATGTTTGCGGATCTCTTCGTCAATCTTTTCGAGGTTTTCGACCGTTCCGTTGAAAAGCCGCAGAGAAAACTCGCGCTGCTTGTTGCGGATCTTGTCGCTCTCGAGAATCTCTTCGCTGAATTTTTCGATCCCGTCGTTGCCCAAATCGTAAGCGTAAAGCAATCCTACGACCGCCCGACGTGCCTGATGCCTTGTCGCCATTACTGTCCTTTTTTCATCAACTATAAAGCTGGATTCTCTCTATCTGTACAAAGGAGGTTTCACTCGATGGCAACAAAAGAGCGCTTGCCCCGCAGGGGTTCCAACGGAATTAGCGACTGCCGGAGTCATCGAGTGAAACCGGTGATCTCTGCTACTTCTCAATGACTCATTACGTCATAGAGATTCATCATCTCGATCAGACTGCTCATCGCCTCGCCGCCTTTGTTCCCGGCTTTGGTTCCGGCCCGTTCGATCGCCTGTTCGATGCTGTCGACGGTCAAAACGCCGAAAGAGACCGGTTTGGCGTATTTGAGCGTGACGTTGGCGATCCCCTTGGTCGCTTCGGCGGAGACGTAGTCGAAATGGGGAGTCGCTCCGCGGATCACCGCCCCCAGGCAGCAGATCGCATCGTACTTTCCGCTCGCCAGTGCCCGCTCCAGGGCAAAAGGGATCTCGAAAGCCCCGGGAACCAGGATCAAATCCAAGTTTTCGGCATTACCGCCCAGTCGGGCGTATGTGTCTTTGGCCCCTTCGACCAGACGATCGGTGATGAAATGGTTGAACCGAGCGGAGATGATCGCCACTTTTTTACTCGGGTCGACCTGCAGATTGCCTTCGATGATCTTCATCTTATTCCTTTGTCTCTACAATATTTCGGATCGCGTCGATCTGGACGACCAGGCGCTCCAAATCCCGCAATTTTATCATATTGGGGCCGTCGCTCAGCGCGATGGAAGGGTCGAAGTGGGTCTCGAAGAAGAAACCGTCCACTCCCGCCCCCGCCGCCGCCCGGGCCAGCGTCGGCACGAAACGGCTCTCCCCGCCGCTGGAAGCTTGGCCGCTTGCGGGCATCTGTACCGCGTGGGTCGCATCGAAGATCACCGGAGCAAACGCACGCATAATGGGGAAAGCGCGCATATCGACGACGAGATTGCCGTAGCCGAAGGTCGTCCCGCGTTCCGTCAGCCAGACACCGTGCTCCTTTGCCGCCTCGTGTGTGACGGGGCCGTCGTATCCCCGGGTACGCAGAACCTTGGCGACGGAGTGCTCCATCGCCTGAGGGGCGAGAAACTGCCCTTTTTTGATGTTGACGACGGCCTCGGCCTTCGCCGCGGCAACCAGCAGATCGGTCTGTCGGCAGAGAAAGGCGGGAATCTGCAGCACATCGGCCACCTCCGCCGCCGGTGCCGCCTGATCCGGCAGATGGATGTCGGTCAGGATGGAGTAGCCGAAACGCTCCTTGACCTCCTGCAGGATTTTGAGCCCCTCCTCCAGGCCCGGACCCCGGAAACTCTCCAAGGAGGTGCGGTTGGCCTTGTCGAAACTGGCTTTGAAATAGAAATCTTTCTGCGGATCTTCGTGGTAGGGACGCAACGCTTCGGCGATGCGAAAGACGTTCTCCCGACTTTCGACGACGCAGGGACCGGCGATCAAGATCATTGTATTTTCTCCTTACTTTTGAGAAGATTATATCCAAGCTCCGTTACCGGGGCCGGCGCTCCAGATAGATTTTTCCGACGACGGGCACGGCGATCAGATAGGCTTTTTGGACGATTCCTTCGCGATCCAGGGCCGCGACGATTTTTCGCCCCGCTTTGCCGAAAAGTTTCTCTTTGGCGATGAGATAGACGATACTGCTTTCGGGCCCGACGCCCAATCGCTTGCGCTCTTCTTGTGCCTCCTTCCCCGTGGGAATGCGCACCGTCACTCTCCCCCCGATCTTTTCCGCCCCGGCGGCCCAGGCTTCCAGTTCCCTCCCCGGAGCGGACCGAAGGGGGAAAAGGTTGAAATAGAGCGTTGCTAGATCGTCGGTGCTGAAATAGCTCAAAACTTTGCGGCTCTTCTCCTCCGCCTGGCCCTTTTTGCGACGTATTCGTGATTTGACGATCCGATGTTTCGCGCTGTCGATGTTGTAGCGTATCTGCTCCTCTTTTTCCCGGCTCTTACGCTCGATGAGGAAGGTGCGGGAGTGAAGTTTTCCCTTCACGATCTTCCCCTCGGAGAGATAACGCTCTTTGCGGTTGCCCCAGAGCGCTTTGACAAGCCCCGCACTTTCAGCCTCTCCTTCGATGCGGTAACTATGCCCCTTCTCGCTTTTCGTGAAATGCAACGTCCCCAGCGTACCCAGGAGCGGAGAGCGGATCCGATAGTTCCACTCTCCCGCTTGCATTTGCACTCCCAGCAATCCGATCAATACAAAAACACGGATCATACGAATCATTCCATTTTTCCCTTTCACTCGATTCTCCCGATTATATCGATATCGGCTTTTTCAATAAGAAGAGTGTAGAATCTTCAGAATAATCTCAGGAGAACCCGATGGCAAACGCAAAGGTGGAGAGCAATACGACGGCAGCCCTACAGGAGGTGACTCAAAGCGGGAAAGAGGTGATCAAATCCCTCGATCAGAGCATCGTCGATCAGGTCCAACCGCTGATCAACAAACTCTACGCCAGCCACTACGGCCACTACTTCGCCGATACGATTTACGGCGTACCGGTAGGCAATTGGATCGCCGCGTTCCTTGCCTTTCTTCTGATTCTCCTGCTGCGCAAACTTCTGACCCGCTGGGTGCTCAATGTGCTACAGCGGCTCAGCAAAAAAACAGTCACGGAACTTGATGATCTCATCATCCGCGAACTCAAACGTCCCATCCGTTTCCTCTTTATTATCATCGGTTTCGACGTCTTTTTCAAACTCATTTTTCTCAGTCAAAACCACTACGTCGAACTTCTGCTCACTTCGATGTTGATCATCGATTTCTATTGGATACTCTATGCCTTCACCCCCGCCATTCAGCGGGTGCTCTACAATTACAGCCACGCCAGCGACAAACTCACAATGGAGCTGAGCAACTTCATCATCCGTATCCTACGCCTGCTGGTCATCATCCTCGCATTGATCAGTCTGCTCTACAATTTCGGCATCAACGTCACCGCCTTCGTCGCCTCTCTCGGCCTCGTCGGTATGGCGCTCGCCCTCGCCGCCAAAGATACCGCCGCCAACCTCTTCGGATCCATCGCCCTGATGCTGGACCGCTCTATCCGCGTCGGAGAGTGGATCAAAGTCAACGGCGTCGAAGGGATCGTCGAAGATATCGGGATGCGCACCACCAAAATCCGCACCTTCGAAAAATCCTTCGTCGTCGTCCCCAACTCTATCGTCGCCAACTCCAACATCGAAAACTTTTCCCGCCGGGGTATCCGCCGGATCCGAATGGTCATCGGCCTGACCTACGACACCCCTCCCGAAGCGATCCAAAAGATCGTCTACTCCATCCAGTCGATGCTCCGCAGCCATCCCGGCATCGCGCACGATCAGACCCTCCTGGTCCGTTTCGACCGTTTCGACGACAGCAGTCTGGGGATCTTCATCTACACCTTCACCAACACCTCCGACTGGGCCCGCTATCTGGAAATTCGGGAAGATATCAATCTGAAGATTATGCAGATCGTCCGGGAATTCGGCTCCGACTTCGCCTTCCCCTCCCAGTCGATCTATGTGGAGAAACTGCCCGGAACGCCAGGAATCGAGAGCTAAGCGGAGACGTTTGGCGGGGCCAAACCTACAAAAAATTCTCCCCCGATAACCAATCACGGCACCGGTGGTGCCTCTATCTTATCCCCATTTCAAACTGAAAATCACAAGATTATTCGGAAGCGTTGAGAATATCCATTTTGGGGTCGTAAACCGACGTATTGACGTCCAAAAGCCCCAAAATCGTACTGAAAAGATTGTCCTGGGAGAAACGCTTCGATCGGGCAAGGCGCTGCAGGGCAGTGACATTGACATCTTTGCCGCGATGCTTGAAACCCGGTCCGAACCACATCACCGCCGCCACGTGCTTCTGCGCTTCGGGAGCGATCATATAGGGCAACCCGTGCAGGTAGATTCCGTGCTCTCCGAGAGATTCACCGTGGTCCGCCACATAAACTAGCGCGACCTGATAACGTTTTTCATATTTCTTGAGCAGTTCAATAGCATCGTGCAAGAAAGCGTCGGTGTGCAGCACCGTATTGTCGTAAGCGTTGAGCACCTCATCTCGGGTGCAGGAACCCAGTTCGTTGGAACGACAAACCGGTTTGTAGCGAAAGAACTCTTTGGTGTAGCGCTTGTAATATTCCGGACCGTGACTGCCCATCTGATGCAGCACCAAAAGTTTGTCGTGCGTGACATTGCGGTCCAAAAAGCCCTGCAGATTTTTCAACATCCCCTCATCCCGACATTCGCTGTCACAGACGGGATTGTTTTTGGGGCTCATAAAGTCCACATACCCCAAACGTTTCATCACCCCTTTGGGATCGGAGTTGTTGTCCCGCCAGAGCAGATCGATCGCCCCCGTATGAGCCAGGACATCCATCAGGTTTTCGCTGTGCTCTTCCCGGTCGCGATTGTAACTGCTGCGACCGTCGATGGAAAACATACAGGGAACCGAATGGGCCGTTAGGGTTCCGCAGGAACGGAAATCGTTGAAATTGACCACCCCCTCGGTCTTCGCCAGTTTCGGCGTCGTATCCCGCGCGTAGCCGTTGAGACCGAAATGGTCCCACCGAGTCGCTTCCCCGACCACGTAGACAATCAGTTTGGGTTTTTCGCCCTCCCGGTGGATCACCCGGGCATCGGTCCCCAACACCCGCAGCTTTTTCGGACCGCTTCGGCGCAGAGAGTGTTTGACGTAACTGACGGTGCTTTTGATCCAATAGTAGGGGTTGGTGTAATTCTTGAGCGGTCGATGCTCCCGGAAAAAGGAGGCGTAGAATCCTCCCGTGAAATAGGCCAAAATCCCCGTGACCAGCAGAAGGATCCCTAGGGTTTTGAGCTTGGCCCAGAGTTCGGTCTTCCAGGGACGATAGACGACGGGGGCTTTGTAGACAAGCCAGGCGGGGAGAATGCCCAAAAAGAAGGTGTACAGAAGCATCTTGAAGTTGAAGAGCCCCAGGGCTTCGTGCACATTGGTCTCGAGGGCACTGCGGATCATTCCTCGATCGATCACCACCTGATAGCTGTTCATAAAGTAACTCACTGATGCGGAGACGATCAACACGAAAATCAACAGCGGCTTGGTGGTATACCGCGAACTCAGGAGAGTGAAAAAAGCGACATTGATAATAAAGAGTAGAATCGGCATACTCGCCAGATAGAGGAGATTGATCCCGTGCGGAGGAATCACCTCGAGAACCTTCGAAAAAAAGGTATAGTTGCCGGCGACGACCAGATAGGCCGAGACGATCAAAATCAACTGAATCTGGGTCAACGGTTTAAGAGATTTTTTATTCATAACGCGAAGTATCTCCAAAAACGGTTAACATCGGATGACATTTCCGGCTCTTTCGCTATAATGTGTCAAAAGGAATGTCCTCTCTCATTTCCCACAAAATCACAAATGAAATTTCTGAATAACTTGTTCAGAAAGGTTTCATTCGATGGCGACAAAGGAGCACTCAACCCCGAAGGGGCGCCCTTGGGCGTTTGTGACTGCCAGAGCTATCGAGTGAAACCTGAGGTTTTCAGGGAACTTAAACATTTAGGAATATCGATATGAAAAAAGTAGCCATTCTGGGGCGTCCCAATGTCGGGAAAAGCTCCCTCTTCAACCGTCTTGCACGCCGGCGCGACGCCATCACCTCCGACGTCAGCGGCACCACCCGCGACCTCAAGAAAAACGTCGTCACCATCTCCGAAGATCGGGAATTCGAACTGATCGACACCGGCGGAATCGACGAAAGCGATGCGCTCTTTTCCAAAGTCGCCGAAATGTCGATGCGCGCCGCCGAAGAGGCCGATGTGATCCTCTATATGGTCGACGGCAAGACTCTCCCCGAAGAGGAGGATCGACAGCTCTTCTACCGGCTTCAGGCGCTGGGCAAACCCATCGCCCTCATCGTCAACAAAATCGACAACGACCGCGAAGAGCAGGAGCGGTTCTGGGAATTCGTGGAGTTCGGCGCCGAGGCGATCTTTCCCATCTCCGTCAGCCACAACCGCAAACTCACTCCTCTCTATCAATGGCTGGAACAGTACATCCCGCCCGTCGAAAAGAGTGCCGCCCCCCTCCAGGCCGACGAAGATCTGAGTCTGGAGCAGCTGCTCGAAGCCCGGGAAGAGCCCGAAGCGGAGGAGAAAAAGATCAAAGTCGCCATTTTGGGACGCCCCAACGTGGGCAAAAGCTCCCTGCTCAACGCGCTGCTGGGAGAGGAGCGTGCCGTCGTCAGCGAAGTGGCCGGCACCACCATCGATCCGGTGGATGAGACGATCGTCCACGACGACTACGAAATCACCTTCGTCGATACCGCGGGAATCCGACGCCGCTCCAAGATCCTCGGCATCGAAAAATACGCCCTGGGGCGCACCGAAAAGATGCTCGAAGAGGCCGACATCGCGATCCTCATCATCGACGCCACCGTGGGCGTGACGGAGCTGGACGAGCGCATCGCCGGGCTCATCGACAAATACAGGCTCGGGGCTCTCATCGTCGTCAACAAATGGGACATCCGGGGAGAAAAAGAGTACAAAGAGGCGATCCAGGAGATCCGTGACGAACTGAAATTCCTCCACTACGCTCCGATTCTCACCGTCTCGGCCAAAACCAAACAGCGGGTTCAGCGTATCTTGGATCAGATCGTCGCCATCTACCGGCGATACACCCGACGCATCCCAACCTCGAAGCTCAACGAAGTGATCCAGTACGCCATCCGGCGTCACCACGTCCCCAGCCACCACGGCCAGGTGGTGCGGATCAAATTCGCCACCCAGTTCGCCAGTAAACCTCCCCGCATCGCCCTCGTGGTCAACAAACCCGAACTCCTGCACTTCAGCTACAAACGCTATCTGGCCAACGTACTGCGCGAACAGTTCGATTTCGAGGGAGTCCCCCTGGAGATCGTCGCCCGCAAACGGGGCGAGCGCAGCGAAGAGGAGTAAGAGAGCCTCAACCGGCGATCAGCGACGCATCCATCTCCTCGGGCTTTTCGAGGCCCATCAGCTCCAGCACCGTCGGAGCGATATTGTTCAAGCCGCCGTGTTCGACGAGTTTCGTCACTCCCGGCGCCTTGACGAAGGCCCAGACGTCTCCCACGGTGTGATTGGTCAAGACGTTGCCCTCGGCATCGCACATCTCTTCGCAGTTGCCGTGGTCGGAGGTGAGGATCACGTTGTACCCCTCCTTCTGCGCCTCTTCAAAAATTTTCCCCAGTTCGGCATCCACCGCTTCGACGGCTTTGACCGCCGCATCGAAATTGCCGGTGTGGCCGACCATATCGCCGTTAGCGAAGTTGACCACGATAAAGTCGTACCCTTCCTCCATCGCTTTGCGTACCGCCTCTCCCACTTCGGGCGCACTCATCTCGGGCTTGAGATCGTAGGTTTTGACCTGGGGGCTGGGGATCAGCACCCGGCTCTCGCCCTCCATCGGCTCTTCGACTCCGCCGTTGAAGAAAAAGGTGACGTGAGCGTACTTTTCCGTCTCGGCGGTATGCAGCTGCCGCAGGCCGGCGCGGCTGATCACCTCCGCCAGAGTGTTTTCGGGCGCCTCTTTGGGGAAGAGCACCGGATAGGGGAAGCCGGCATCATACTGTGTCATCGTCGCGATGTGGAGTTTGAGCGGTTTGCGCTCGAATTTGTCGAAGTCGGGATCCCCCAGAGCGGTCGTGATCTCCCGCACCCGGTCGGAGCGGAAATTGGCGACGATCACCCCGTCACCGTCGCGCATCCCCTCATAGCCTTCGAAAGCGGTCGGCAGGATGAATTCATCGGTCACCCCTTCGTCGTAACTCTTCAGTACGTATTCGATGGGGGGATAGTGGGTTTTGGGCGTCGCTTCGGCGATGGCGCGATACCCCTTCTCCACCCGCTCCCAGCGATTGTCCCGGTCCATCGCGTAAAAACGCCCTCCCAGGCTGGCGATGCGGACATTGTCGTTGAGGATCGCTTCGACCTTGCGCAGGTACTCCGGCGCCGACGTAGGCGAGACATCCCGGCCGTCGGTAATCAGATGCAGCCAGACTTTTTTGCCTTTGGCTTCGAGGATCTTCGCCAGGCCCAGGATGTGATCGAGATGGGAGTGGACTCCCCCGTCGCTCATCAAGCCGATGATGTGCATATCTTTGCTCTTCTCCACCGTCTCCAGCAAAGCCGGATTTTCGGCAAGCGATCCGTCCTCGAGCGCCAGAGAGATTTTGACCAGATCCTGATAGAGCACCCGGCCGCTGCCGATGGTCATATGGCCCACTTCCGAATTTCCCATCTGTCCTTCGGGAAGCCCCACACTCAGACCGTAGGTGGAAATCAGTGTATGGGGCACCTCTTCGAAAAGTTTGTCGTAGGTGGGGGTCTTGGCCGCTTCGAAAGCGTTGACTTTGCTTTCGGGTTTGTAGCCGATTCCGTCGGTAATAATCAGGAGAGTCTTTTTCTGCATCCATTTTTCCTTTTTGACGACAATGAGTTTTATATTATTGTAGTAAAATAGCATTTCTCGACCGTTTAAGTCAAACATCCAGGCCACTTGTGAAAGAGGATTATGCTCTATTATCTTCATCAACTACTTGATATTCATCTCTTTTTCTACATCTCCGTTCGAGCCGGTTTCGCCTTTTTTATCAGTTTTTGCCTAACGCTTTTCCTGCTTCCCCGCTACATCGCCTGGGCCAAAGCCCGCAAAGCAAACCAACCCATCAACAAATACGTCCCCGCCCACGAAGAGAAACAGCACACCCCGACGATGGGGGGCGCGATTTTTATCTTTTCGACCGTCGTCGCGGCGCTTTTAACCGCCCGATTGGACAATCTCTATGTCCTCGGCGGGCTTCTGACCCTCGTCGGTTTCGCCGCCGTCGGGCTCAAAGACGACCTGGGCAAAGTCCTCAGCGGAGACAATCTTCAGGGATTGACCGCCCGGGGAAAGATGGGCCTGCTGATTCTCGTCTCTGCGGCCGTGGCGCTTCTGCTCATCTACGGCGCCCATTTTCCCACCGACTTCTACGTTCCTTTTTACAAAAAGCCGCTCTTTACGATGGGGCTCTGGGCGGTGCCGTTCTGGGTCCTCGTGATGATCGCCACCTCCAACGCCGTCAATCTCACCGACGGACTCGACGGGCTCGCTACCGTCCCCTCCGTGATCGCCCTGGGAACCCTGGGAATCATCGTCTACATCACCGGGCACGCCTTTTTTTCCAGCTACCTTCTGCTCCCCAACATCCGAGGAGTCGGTGAAGTGAGCATCCTCGCCGCCGCCCTGGCCGGAGGGTTGCTCGGCTTTTTGTGGTACAACTGCTATCCCGCCGAAATCTTTATGGGGGACACCGGCTCGCTCTCCATCGGCGCTTTTCTCGCCTATTTGGCCATTCTGGGCAAGAGCGAAGTGCTGCTGATCCTCATCGGCATCATCTTCGTCATCGAAACCGTCTCGGTCATCCTCCAAGTCGGCAGCTGGAAAATCCGCCAAAAACGGGTCTTTTTGATGGCCCCCATTCACCACCATTTCGAGATGAAGCAGTGGCCCGAAAACAAAATCATCGTCCGCTTTTGGATGATCGCTTTTTTGGCGAACCTTTTGGCACTGATTACGTTGAAGATACGATGAATTTGGGTATTAGGTATTGGGTATTGGGTATTGGGGGCGCCTGCGGCGCAGTCGTACGGCGTACGTTCTGGCGCCTTCGGCGACGGCATCGGGCAGTGGACATCGGGCATTGTGTACGCCTGTGGCTTGACCGGAAAACACCTAAGCTTTATGAAGAGATATTTCCCATCCAAAATCCAAAATCCAAAATCCAAAATCTCTCGCTTTCTCACTTGTTTCATCGGAGCACGCTCCGATGAAACAGCTCTCCTTTTTCGGTTACGGCAAAACGACACGGGCCATCGCCAAACTGCTGGGTGACGGGTTTGATTTTTACGACGATCGTTGTGAAAAGAGTTGGACCGACGAGGCGGGAAACCGCATCCACCCCTCAAGCGATTTCGATCCCGATCAAAGTCTGATAGAGATCCTCACCCCCAGCATCCGCCCCGACAGCCCTCTGCTCGCCCGGGCAAAAAATCCCGTCAGTGAGTACGACCTCTTTCTCAGCCGCCAATGGATGAATTCTTTCAGCGATGACGATCGCCGATATCTTCCATCTTCCATCTTCCACCTCCTCTGCGCTCCGCGCACCGTCTGGGTCTCCGGAACCAACGGGAAAACCACCACCACCCAAATGATCACCCATCTTCTCGAAAAGCGCGGGGCCGTCGCCGGAGGCAACATCGGCACTCCCCTGGCCGAACTCGATCCCCACGCGACGCTCTGGGTCTTGGAGACCAGCTCCTTCACCCTTCACCACACCCGTTTCGCCCGGCCCGACCTCTACGTACTGCTGCCGGTGACGCCCGATCATCTCGATTGGCACGGAGGCGGCGAAGCCTACGCGGCCGACAAACTCTCCCCGCTGAAGAGAATGCGCGAAGGAGAGTTGGCCCTGATCCCCTCCGGAATGGAGCCGCCCGAAACGGCGGCCTGGGTCGTCGCCTACGACGGGAATGCTTTTTTGGAGGAGTTTTTCAATCTCGATAGTTCCCGGATCCGCTACAAAGCGGCTTTTCTCCAGGATGCTCTGCTGGCGCTCGCCGTCAGCCGTGCACTTTTCGACGAAGCGGATTATGCACGCCTTGAGAGCTTTGCTCGGGATCCCCACCGTCAGCAGGAGCTCACCGACGCTCGGGGGCGCCTCTGGGTCAACGACTCCAAAGCCACCAACCTCGATGCCGCCCTGCAGGCTCTGGAAGCCTACCGGGATCGCAAAATCCACCTCCTCGCCGGCGGAGATGACAAGGGGGTCGATATGACCCCCCTCTTTGAACGACTCAAAGAGCTTGATGTCGAACTCTATACTTTAGGAAGCAACAGCCGACGCCTCGAGACCTTAGCCAAACGCCACGGAATCTCCGTCCACGCCTTTGGCACACTCGCAGAAGCCCTCCCCGCCTTGGAAAATCGGCTACACCCCGGAGAGGTCGCTCTCCTCTCTCCTGCCGCCGCCAGCCTCGATCAATTCTCCTCCTACGCCGAACGGGGCGAACTCTTTATGGATTTTGTCAGAAAAATTGGGAACCGATAGGGGCTCATCTTTTTCGACGCAAATAGGTATCCATCCGGTTGAACCAACCTCTACGGAAGCGCCATAGACGACGCTCAGGAGGGGCGATATGGATGAGCCGCTCGAGCACTCGCTTGCCCGCGACGGAAAAGGCGTGACAGGGATCCGGATCCTTCGGATTCATTCGGGTAAGGACCTGATAGAGTCCCCAGCCCTTTCCTTGATAGCGTTCACCGGGGTTGATCCCGTCGCCTTTGAAATTGATATAATCGATCAGGATGTACGCCCCCTGCGGATCAATCCTACCGTCGCGGCGATAGAGGAGACGTCGATAGTTGGTTTCGACGATTTTCCCCTGTCCGTGCGCCCGGGCGTAGGCGAGGATCTTGGGATAGGAAGCGTTGAGGCGATGGAGCATGAAGCGCGCCTGCAACCCTTTCGTCCGGTCGAGAAAGTCCGTCAACTCCCGCATCCGCTTCGTATTCTTCGCCTTAGCCCGTTTCCACGCCTCATAGTTCGGCCAGACGCAATGGGTCCGGAGCGTCAGCCAGTGCGGAGGCCGGGCACCGTGGGCGACGAGAAAGCGGAGCATCGGCGGAAAGGCTTCCCAGAACCACATCGGTTTGTCGGCCGTATACCAGATAAAGTGGCCGATCCCGCAGGAGGCGAACTCTTCACCCTTGTTCCACCAGACCAATTTCCGTTTGAGCCCGGATCCTTCATTGAGCCATATTTTTCGGGCGATCTGTCGCGCCTGAGAATCACTGAGCCTAAGCTCGGACGGAAACAGAAATGAGGAGAGAAGGCACAATAGAACCAAGATATGCTTCCCATCCCACCGAAAAATCACTCTCCCTCTCCTTAACTTTGGACAAGCTCCTTAAGCCGTTGGAGAACCTCTTCCACATGCCCCTTGACACGGACCTTCTCCCACTTTTCCCGGATGAGGCCGTCAGGATCGATAAGGAAGGTGGAACGAACGACACCCATGTACTCCCTTCCGTAATTTTTCTTGAGCTGCCAGACGCCGTAAGCTTGACAAACCTCTTTCTCTTCGTCGGAGAGGAGCGTAATTTTGAGCTCCTTTTTGGCGATGAAGTTCTGATGCTTCCGCACACTGTCGGGACTGACCCCCAAAACGGTGGCTCCCAACGACCGAAAATCCTCCAAATGTGCGGTAAAATCCAACGCTTCGGTGGTACAACCGGGAGTATTGTCCTTGGGATAGAAATAGAGGACCACCCAACTGCCCTGCAAATCACGCAGACAAACTTCCTCGTTGTCCTGGTTGGGAAGACAGAAATCCGGGGCTTTTTCTCCGACATTGGGCATAATTACTCCTTCGAAATGTTCAAATTCATGGAATGAGACTGAAGTATAACAAAAGGCAAACTAATGGATGTGAAAAAGCGAGAGCTTCTGAAGCGAATCGAAGCCCTGATGCGTTACGATGACTCCGCAGAGACGACCATCGAACCCTCGCTGCTGAAATATTTGGATGAAACGGCTCTACAACATCTCATAAATTCCTTGGAAAAACGACGAGAAAATCTTTTGGAAGAGGAGCGTGAGTGGTTATCCCGTTTTCGCAAAGAGGAGCTTTCATGACCATCGACCTTCACAACCACACGCCTCTATGCAACCACGCCGAAGGCAGCCCCGAAGAGTATGTCGAAGCCGCCATCGCCAAAGGGATCGACATCTTCGGTTTCGCCGACCACGCTCCGATGGAGTTCGACCCGAAATACAGGATGGGCTTCGATAAGATGAAAGAGTACGAAGCATCCGTCAGGGCGCTGGCGGAACGTTATCGGGGAACGATCGAAATCCGCCTGGGGTATGAAGTGGATTACCTCCCCGGGCGAATGGATGAGCGGGTGTTGAACGCCGACGTGGATTACCTCATCGGCTCGGTTCACTTCATCGACGACTGGGGCTTCGACAATCCCGAATTCATCGGCCGCTACGACGGGGCAGATCTCGAGACGATCTGGCGGGAATATTTCGATGCGGTGGAGGCGATGGCACGCTCGGGGCTCTTCGACATCGCCGGCCATCTGGATCTGATCAAAGTCTTCAACTACCGTCCCGAGGGGGACATACGCCCTCTGGCGGAGGGGGCGCTCGACGCTCTGGCACGCGGTGAGATGGCGCTGGAGCTCAACGCCGCGGGCTGGCGCAAACCCGTGGCGGAAGCCTACCCCTCTTTGGATCTGTTGCGGATGGCCCGTGACCGCCGGATCCCGATCACCTTCGCCTCCGACGCCCACAGCCCCGCACAGGTGGGCTACCGGATGGAGGCGCTGCACGCTCTGGCACGCGAAGCGGGCTACGACGAGGCTGCGGATTTCCGTAACAGAGAGCGCTATCTGCTCAAATTTTAGGCACAACGGCCAACTCTTTCCAAAGAAAGAGGGGGTATAATGGAGCCACCAACATTTCAGGAGGATATTCCATGGGCAAATTTGTCAACAATACCGAAGAGTTTTTCTCTTTCTGTAAAGAGAACGAAGTCGAATTCGTCGACTTCCGCTTTACCGACATCAAAGGTGCATGGCACCACATCACCTACTGCATCGACGCCGTCAGCGCCGATTCCCTCGAGCACGGGATTCCTTTCGACGGAAGCTCCATCGAAGCATGGCAGCCCATCAACGAATCGGATATGCTGCTCAAGCCCGACGTTCCCACCGCCTTCCTCGACCCCTTTACCGCCGATCCTACGATCGTCGTCTTCTGCGACGTCTACGACATCTACAAGAACGACCTCTACGAAAAGTGCCCCCGCTCCATCGCCAAAAAAGCCCTCGAGCACCTGGCACAGACCGGCATCGGCGACGTCGCCTATTTCGGTCCTGAGAACGAGTTCTTCATCTTCGACAACGTCGTAATCAAAGACGAAATCAACGAATCCTACTACCGCCTCGACAGCGACGAGGGTGAGTGGAGCGATGACGCCCAATACGAAGACGTCATCAACACCGGCCACCGCCCCCGCACCAAAGGCGGATACTTCCCCGTCATGCCCACCGACTCTACCGTCGATCTGCGGGCCGAGATGGTCCAGATCATGCAAGAAATCGGCCTCGAGGTCGTTTTGCACCACCACGAAGTCGCTCAGGCCCAGGCCGAGATCGGCGTCAAGTTCGGCGATCTGATCGAAGCCGCGGACAATGTCCAAAAGTACAAGTACGTCGTCAAGATGGTCGCCCACCTCAACGGCAAGAGCGCGACCTTTATGCCCAAGCCCCTCTACAACGACAACGGAAACGGTATGCACGTGCACCAGTCGATCTGGAAAGAGGGCAAAAACCTCTTCTATCAGGCCGGCGAATACGCCAACCTGAGCAAAACCGCCCTGGATTACCTCAGCGGTATCTTCAAGCACTCCGCAGCGGTCGCCGCCATCACCAACGCCACCACCAACAGCTACCGCCGTCTGCTCCCCGGCTTCGAAGCGCCCCGGATCCTGACCTTCTCCAGTCAGAACCGCTCCGCCGCCTGCCGGATCCCCTACGGTGCCGGTGAAGCCGCCACCCGTCTGGAGACCCGCTTCCCCGACAGCAGCGCCAACCCCTACCTCTGCTTCGCGGCTCTGATGATGGCGGGCCTCGACGGCATCAAAGCCGGCGGTTACGAGCTGGTCGGGCCCGTCAACGAGGATCTCTTCGAACTGACCCGCGAAGACCTCAAAGAGCGCAAGATCCCTGAGCTGCCTGACACGCTGCGCGACGCGCTGCAGGCTCTCGAGGTCGATCACGACTTCCTGGCCCCCGTCTTCAGCAAAGAGTTTGTCGAAACGTACATCGACTACAAGTTCGAAACCCAAGTCATCCCCGTCGAGGGGCGCCCCACCCCCTTCGAAGTCAAAAGCACCTACAGCTGCTAAGGCTTCTTATCCGCCCGGGGATTTTCCCGGGCGATTTTTCCTTTTCTTTTCTCAAAAAATCCCCATAAATCATCTTACACAAAATTAAAACGGTGCTATTCATGGCGTCACTGATAAGACGGCAGTTCTTCGCGTTTTCTTTTTCTTTGCTTCGTTTCTCTTTTCTTTGTCGCGAAACAAAGAAAAAGAAATGAAGAGAAACGATTAAAACAGCTGCACCATCGCCATATAGGTCGCCGTTCCGCCGAAGATCGAAATAAGATAGTTATCGAAAAGTCGATGTAGCAGCATCGTTACGGCGATCCCTCCCAGCTCTTTGAGCCCGTAGGGAGCGGAACCGAAATCTACTGAAGAGAGTGTATAAAAAATCAAGATCGTCAGAATGATCGGCGGGAAATTCTCTTCGACGAAGATCACCGCACGCGGCGGCCGACGGCGGGAGAAGAAAAGAAAAGGCGCTATTCGGGTCAGCAGATTGGCAAGCGCCATTACCCCCACCGCTTCCCAGATCCAAAGCTCATTCATGGCCTTTTCCTCTTTTTTCCAACTTTTCCCGCAATGCGAACATCCCCAGCAAGGCCAGCGCAATCGCCGTAATCAGCATCCGATCCCGACTCACCAGAGTCATCGCAATCAGCGAAGCTGCCGCTCCGATCAAAAAAGGAAGTGCATCCCGGCGCTGTTTGTACTGCTCCATCGCCAAAACCACAAAGAGCGCCGTCAAAGAAAAATCGAGTCCCCGCGTATCGAAACGAACCATCCGTCCAAACAGCGCTCCCGCCAGTGTCCCGCCGACCCAATAACCCTGATTGAGCGCCGCGAGAAAAAAGAGATACCAACGCCGCTTGAGCCGGGGATCCTCCCGCATAGTCGTCATCAGCGCATAGGTCTCGTCGGTCAACGCGAAGATGAGATAGGGACGCAGAGATCCCGCTTTTTTAAATTTTTTCAGGAGGGAGAGACCGTAAAAGGCTTGACGAATGTTGACGAAAATCGACGCGACGAAGATTTGCCCCAGCCCCGTCTTGGCCTGGAAAAACCCCAGCGCCAAAAACTGTAGGGCCCCGGCATAGATCAGTGTCGACATCGCCACCGGAAGGATCCAGGGGTACCCCTGCGAAGTCATCAAGAGACCGAAAGCAAAACCAAGGACACTGTAGCCCATCATTACCGGTATCGACGCTTTGAAAGCGGCTGACAACTCCCGACGGTATTTCATTCTCTCCTACTCTATGGAAATTTGAGTATTATATCAGCAAAAACGCTATAGGATGGAGGAAGAAATGCAACAGAATTTTACATCCCTTTTCCGACTTTGGCACTGGTTGACGGCATTCTCTGTCCTGGGACTGGCAGGCACCGTCTTTTTGCGAATGAGCTTTTTGAACAAAAACGCCAACGCCGAAATCATCCGAGCCAAACTGGAAAGCTTCCATATCGCCCTCACTCCCAACCAAGCGGTCGCCGTCGCCAAAGCGATACGCGCTCCGATGTGGGAGTGGCACTACATCCTCGCTATTTTCCTGGGAATCGCCATCGCTTTGCGCATCGTCGCGATGCTGCGGGGGGACGCGCAACTTCCTCTCCTCAAAGTGCTGCACAGTACGAGCGGCATAGAACGTTTCAAAAATACGATCCATCTGCTGATCTGCCTGGCGATCCTCGTCATCGCCCTGACGGGGGCTTTCTACTACTTCCACGATGCATTGGGCATCTCCAAAGAGAGTGCCCATTGGGCCAAGGATCTGCACGAATCCCTCTTCTGGCCTCTGATGGTGCTCATCGCCATGCACATCGGCGGAGTGATCCGCTACGAACTGGCCACCAAAGAGTGCCTCGTTTCCAAAATGATCCACGGAGAATAAAAGCTCCCCGAGGCATTCTCCGGGAAGGTTCATTTCGCTAAAATAATCAAAAAAAGGCGTAGCGATGTCCCGAAGTTGCGATCTCTCCATTTTTCATCCGGAAGATCCCTGGACGCTGGGGGTCGAGCTGGAGGTACGTCTCATCGACGCCGAGACGATGAAGCCGGCCAACCGCTCCCCCTACCTCTTCGAGCATCTGCCCGAGCCTCTGCGCCCCAACGTCCACCAGGAATTGCTGCAGTCGATGGTGGAGATCGTCACCCCCGTCTGCCGCAGCGCCGACGAAGCGGCCGATTTCGTGATGAACACGCTCCACGCCCTCACCCGCATCGGAGAGAAGGAAGGGATCCGCCTCGCGGCGCTGGCGACGCATCCCTTCGAGCGCAAAGAGGACAACAAACGTTTCGAGGACCCCCGCTACGCCGCTTTCGCCGAAGAGCTGCAGATCGTCCTCAAAAACTTTCTCATCAGCGGTTTGCATATCCACGTGGCGATGCCCAACGAAGAGGCCGCGCTGCGCGCCTACAACGCCAGCATCACTTACCTGCCGATCTTCCTGGCCCTCTCGGCCAATTCCCCTTTTCATCTGGGGGAGGATACGGGCCTGCAATCCTACCGGAGCAAAATCTTCGAGCGACTTCCCCGGGCGGGAATCCCGGAGTATTTCGGCAGTTATCGGGAGTACTGCAGCCTGATGGAGCAACTCTACGCCACCGGCACGATCCAAAGCGCCAAGGATGTCTGGTGGGATGTGCGCATCCACCAGGGCTTCGGGACGGTGGAGCTTCGAGTCTGCGACGCCTTTTACGACCGGGAGCGGCTGCGGCTCATCGTTCTTTTTTATCAGGCGCTGATGTACCGCCTGACCCAATACCCCGTAGGACGGGTCTACCACCAGATCAGCAAACAGAACAAATGGAACGCCGTCCGCCACGGGATGGAAGGCCGTTTCATCGAAGGTGACCGCATCGTCCCGATCCGCGACAAGGCCCACGAGTTGGTCGATATGCTCGAACGTACCGGTAGCTTCGAAGCCCTGGGGGCCCGACCGGAGGACATCCGGGCGTTGCACGAGCTGATCGACAAAGAGAGCATCGCCCGCAAACTCCGCCGGATCTACGAAGAGACGAAAGATTTCAAGGCGGTCATCCAAGAAGAGTTGATCGACTGAGAGTCGCAAGTCGCAGGCACGGCGGCTTTGCCGCCTCACGTCGCAAGCGGGTAAATAGACGGACGTTTGGCGGGGCCAAACCTACGCGATTCACGCTATCATTCCGGATTAGATGAAGATTCACGGCTCGGTAGGTTTGACCGTGTCAAACGACTCAGAAAACACAAAAACAAAAAACATAACACGTAGCACTTAACACGCAAAAAGGAGTCCAATGCCAAAAGGTGTCATCGCCGCCGGAGATCGGCTGACCGCCCGGGCCGGAGCCCGGATCCTCGAAGAGGGGGGCAACGCTTTCGACGCCGCCTGCGCCGCGATGCTGGCGGCCCCTCTGGCCGAACCGATGCTGACCAGCCTGGGGGGAGGAGGCTTCCTGATGGCCCACTCCCCCGGCGAGAGCGCGGTCCTCTACGACTTTTTCGTCGACGTCCCTCCCCAACGCTGCGAAAGACCCGACTTTTACCCCATCGACGTCGATTTCGGCACGACGGTGCAGCAGTTTCAGATCGGTGCCGCCTCCACCGCGGTCCCCGGGATGCCTGCGGGGATCGACCGTATCCACCGCGAGCGGGGGCGCCTGCCGATGGAGCGGATCGTCGCTCCGGCCGTCGAATACGCCCGCGAGGGGATCCACCTCAGCGAACTTCAGGCCAGCTTCGTCTGTCTGCTCGAGCCGATCCTGCGCTCTACCGAGGCTTCCCGAGCGCTCTTCGTCCCCGAGGGGTGCCTCCTCGACGCCAAGCGCCCGGTGCGCAATCCCGACTACGCCGACTTTCTCGAAGCGTTCGCCCGGGAGGGAGCCGACCTCTTCTACCAAGGAGAGATCGCCCAGCGCCTGGATCGGCTCTACCGGGAAGCCGGCGGGTCGCTGCGCCGGGAGGATCTGGAACGTTACAAAGTGCACACACGCGAACCGATCGGCTTCGACTACCGGGGCTACCGCGTCGCCACCAATCCCCCACCCTCCGCCGGAGGGATCCTCATCGCCTTCACGCTCGAACTTTTGCGCCGCAGCGAAGCGCGAAGCTCCGAGACCCTCGAATATGTCCGGGACCTCATCGAAGCGATGGCGGTGACGGGAGAGTTTCGCAAGGAGCAGGTCGACGCCCGTCTGCACGATCCTAAGCTGGCGAAGGTCGTCACCGATCACGCTCTTTTGCTGCACTACTTCGAGCGCTTCGACCGGCGCATCGATCTCTGGGGCAACACCACCCACATCTCGGTCATCGACGCGGAGGGCAACGCCGCCTCCGTCACCTCCACCAACGGAGAGGGCAGCGGCATCGTCGCTCCGGGTACGGGGATAATGATGAACAATATGCTCGGAGAAGAGGACCTCAACCCCCACGGATTTTTCCAATGGCCCGCGGGGGTGCGCCTCCCCTCGATGATGGCGCCGACGATGGCTTTCGATCCGGAGGGATCCCCCGTCCTGATCCTCGGCAGCGCCGGCTCCAACCGGATCCGCAGCGCCATCGTCGAAGTGGCCGAGCGCTATCTGCGCTTCGGCGAGCCGATCCGTAACGCCGTCGACGCTCCCCGAATCCACTACGAAAAGGGAGAGCTCTTCTTCGAACCGGGCTACAGCCCCGAAATCCTCGAAGCCGCCCGCCGGCTCTACCCTGTCACCGAATTCGACAGCCCCAGCCTCTTTTTTGGCGGGGTCAACGCCGTCACCGGCGACTACAGCGGAGCCGCCGACGGCCGCCGGGGCGGAGCGGTCGAAGTCGTCTCCTGACTCCGTATCGGCCTCCGCTTCGACGCTTACCTTTTTGGGATACAATATTACCGCACCCAGTAAATACCTCAAACTTTGAGAGGACGAGACGCAGTAAGATGTGCGTGAAAAAAGCTGAAGGACTACCCGTAGGTAATTTGAAGGTTTTTTGCGCGCAGATTGCTGCGTATCGTCCTCCCTGAAGGGTGCTCCGCTTTCGCCCATATGCTGCGTTGGATTTCTTTGAATTCGCTTTGGCGAGTCCTGCAAAAATCCGCCTTGCCTATGAACGAAATCGAAGCATCAAAGATTAAGGTATTTACTGAGTGCGGTAATAAACGCAAAAAAATCCGAAGGAGCGCCTCTTTGGCCCGAGTCCCCTGTACCCACTGCCATTTGGAATTTGACGAATCGGTGATGATCACCGAAGAGGAGAACGGCAAACCCCTCTACTTCTGTTGCAAAGGGTGTCAGGGGGTCTACCATCTGCTCAAAGAGGAGGGGCTTGAGACCTTCTACGACAAACTGGGCAACCAGACCCTCGAACCCGCCGACAAAGCCCGGGCCAAAAAGGAGGATCTGGAGCGCTTCGACCTGGAGGGCTTCCACAAAAAGTATGTCCGCACCACCCCCGAAGGGTTCAACGAGATCCACCTCATCATCGAAGGGATCCACTGCTCGGCCTGCGTCTGGCTCAACGAAAAGGTCCTCCACCAGACCCCCGGCGTCATCGAAGCCACCATCAACTACTCCAACAACAAAGCCAAAGTCGTCTGGGATCCGGAGCAGATCCGCCTCTCACAGATCATCGAAACCATCCGCAACATCGGCTACAACGCCTACCCCTACGATCCGGCATTGCAGGAGGAGCGGGCGGTCAAAGTCCGCAACGACTACTACTCCCGGATCCTCGTGGGCGTCTTCGCTACGATGAACATTATGTGGATCGCCATCGCTCAGTACGCCGGTTACTTCACCGGGATGGAAACCGGGCACAAAAAAATCCTCAACATCGCCGAATTTCTCCTGGCGACTCCGACGCTTTTTTATAGCGGCTGGATCTTCTTCCGCGGCGCGTGGTACGGGCTCAAAAACCGTTTTATCAATATGGATGTCCTCGTCGCCGCCGGCGCGACGCTGGCCTATCTCTACTCCATCTACGCGATGGTCACCCTCAAAGGAGAAGTCTACTTCGATTCGGTGACGATGATCATCACTTTTGTCCTGGTGGGTAAATATCTCGAAGTCCTCAGCAAACGCCAGGCAGTCGATACGCTGGACAAGATCATCGGCTCGATGCCCACCGAAGCCACCGTCGTGCGCGACGGCGAAAAAGCCCTCGTCTCCATCGAAAACGTCGAGCCCGGCGACCTCATCGAGCTCAAGCCCGGGGAGAAAGTCGCCCTCGACGGGATCCTGCGCCAGGGCAGCGCCCTTTTTGACGAAAGCCCCCTCACCGGAGAGAGCGAACCGATCCTCAAAGAGGAAGGCGACGAAATCCTCAGCGGCACCGTCTGCCTCGATTCGGTGGTGCGCTACGAAGCGACCAAACGCGCCGACGAATCCCTCCTGCACCAGATCACGGAACTCCTCAGCGACGCCGTGACCAAAAAGCCCCGCATCGAGCAGCTGGCCAACGTCGTCTCGGGCTACTTCTCCGTCATCATCCTCTCCATCGCCCTGCTGACCTTCGCCGGATGGCTCTGGTACAGCGGCTCGTTCGAGCGGGCGCTCATCGTCGCCATCAGCGTCATCGTCATCGCCTGCCCCTGCGCCCTGGGGCTGGCCACACCGATGGCGACCCTGGTGGGGATCTCGCGCGCCGCCAAACGGGGGATCCTCTTCAAAGAGGCGGCTCAGCTGGAGACCGCGGCCCAAAGCGACCTGCTGGCCGTGGACAAGACCGGCACCGTCACCGAGGGGCGCCCCAGCGTCGTCAACTTCCAAAGCGAAGAGGGATTCGACCCCGCGCTGCTGCTGGCCCTCGTCTCCGGCAGCAACCACCCCGTCAGCCAAGGCGTCGCCCGCTGGCTGCGCGAGCGCTACCCCGACCTGCGCCCTCCGGAACTGGAACACTTCAAAGAGATCCAAGCCCAAGGCGTCAGCGCCGAATACCGGGGACACAAACTGGCGGGGGGCAACGTCGCACTGATGGATGCCCTGGCGATCCCCGTCAAAGTCGAAAGCAACGAGACGCTTTTTCTTTTCGCGATCGACGGGAAGATCGTCGCCCTCATCGAACTGCGTGACCGCCTCAAGGAGGGAGCTTACGAGGCCCTCGCCGCCATTAAAGCGCTGGGGGTCAAGGTGGTGATGCTCACGGGCGACCACGAAGCGGCGGCACGGCGGATCGCCCTGGAGGCGGGGATCGACGAAACCTACGCCCGTCTGCTCCCCCAGGACAAAGCCGAAATGATCGATCGTTTTCACAAAGAGGGGCACATCGTCGTGATGGCCGGCGACGGGATCAACGACGCCCTCGCCCTGGCCCGCAGCGACATCGCCGTAGCGATGGGCAGCGGCGCCGACATCGCCATCGAAGTGAGCGACATCGTCCTCCTCGAAGACCGCCCCCAGCATCTCGCCGACGCCTTCCTCATCGGCCGCCGCACCTTTCGCAGCGTCAAGCAAAACCTCGGCTTCTCGGTCCTCTACAACTCCATCGCCGTTCCTCTGGCGGTGCTGGGCTACGTCAACCCCCTCGTCGCCGCCCTCTCGATGAGTCTTAGCTCCCTCTTCGTCGTGGGCAACTCGATGCGAATCAAGTTGGGTATGAAGAATGAAGAATGAAGAATTTCGGTTTGCGTTGCTATGCAACGCTTCTTTTTGGAGGCGAGAATTCATTCCCGCAAATGCAGGGCTGAAGCCCTGCCTCCAACGACAAAAGACTAACGACTAACGACGGAAAAAGGAAAAAGATGAGCGATTCGATTATGGCGCTGATGCTGGGAGTCTCGACTTTCCTCGGTGCTCTGGGCCTCATCGCCCTACTCTGGGGCCTGCGCAGCGGACAGTTCGACGACCAATCCAAATTCCTCGACGGCGCCCGATTCGATGGCGAAGAGGAGCTCCGTGACGCCGTGATGATGGAAAAGAAGAAAAAAGAGGCTCTGGAAAAGAAGAAAAAAGAGGCGATGAAGAGGGATTATCGGCCGGTGGACTGAAATTTGAAATAGAAAAAAATTTGACTATTTGAATATTTTTGAATATTCTATATTCATCAATCTTCACAAGAAGGCTTATAAATGAAGACCATTACGATGCGTGTCGATGATTCCATCTATGAAATGATCAAAAAAGCCGCGCACGGCCAACGACGCAATCTCTCCAACTTCATTGAATATGCCACCTTGCAATATCTGACCTCTTCCCAATATGTAGGCGATGAAGAGATGCGGGAGATTTTAAACGATAAGGACTTGGTCGAAAGCCTCAAAAAAGGGAAGCTGGAAGCCGAGGCCGGAGAGTATACGCTTGTATGATTTCCAAATCGCCGAAACGAAAAGTTTTCAAAAATCCAGGAAAAAATATGGCGAAAAACTCTACAAACGTATCAAAGATATCGTCTATCCCCAACTAAGAGAGAATCCCTATTTCGGTCCGAACATCAAAAGGCTCAAGGGAGAGTTCGAAGGATTCTATCGCTATCGAATCGGAAACTATCGTCTCTTCTACCTCATCGAAGAGGATAAAGTCATCGTCGTCGTCACCGATCTGCGCTCGAGACAAAACGCGTACGGATAAGCCTCCAATGACCGACAACGGAGCTCAAGACACCCTCAAGGCCTCCTCCACCGTTTGTAGCTCCACTCCCACTGTGCCGGTTCTTTGCGGATCTGCTCCAGCAGAATGTCGGTGTAGCGTTGGGTGAGGGCACGGATCTTCTCTTCGGGATCTTCGATCTCTTCGGCGCGGTACTCCACCGGTTCGCGGATCACGATGCGAAATTTCTCCCTCCCCTCCCGCACGGCGAAGATCGGGACCATCAGAGGATCGAAGCGGAGTTTGAGCTGCGCCATACTCTTGGAGGCGTAGGCTTTCTTGCCGAAAAAGTCGATGAGGATTCCGTTGGGCGGGGGGATCATCTGATCGATGTGCATCCCCACCCCTTCGCGCTTTTTCAAAATCTTCGCAATGGCCCGCAGGGCGCCTTTGCGTTCGATGACGCGGTGGCCGAAGCTTCGGCGGTAGGGCTGGATGATCCGCTCGTCTATCAGAGGGCTTTTGCGCTGCTCCTTGGCGACCAGGGTGCCGGGCAGGCCGTTGAGGGCGAAAAATTGCGCCAGGAACTCCCAGTTGCCGTAGTGGGAGACCAAAAAGACCATCCCCCGCTCGTTTCGCTCTTTCAACGCTTCGATCTTGGCGCGGGCCTCTTCGGGATTGAGAACGGCTCCTTCGTAATCGAAACGCCCGGTCAGCATCAGCACCGTTTCGACGAAAAACGCGGCCCGTTGCCGGCGATACTCTGCGGCGATCCTCTCCCTCTGCGCTTCGCTCTTGTCGGGAAAAGCGGTCCCCAGATGCTCCAGGATCCGACGGTGGCGTCTCGTTCCCGGCCCGTAGCTTTTCTCCACGATCAGCCCCGACAATGCGTAGAGCGACGCGCGGGGCATCAGACGGCTCATCCCCAGCAATCCCCTCACTCCCCAATACTCCAGCCGCTTCTTCACCGCACTCCCTTGCCCGTGTCTCGTTATTACCGCACCTACTATCTAGCTCACATATTGATGTGATAATATTGAACCATCTGAATAATGTTCGAGAGAGGTTTCACTTGATGACGACAAAGGAGCGCTCAACCCGTGAAACGGGCGCTTGCGTTCGCGACTGCCAGAGTCATCGAGTGAAACCGGTTGTTTTTCAGAGGACTCTATTATAATTTTAGCCAAACCCACCCAATAAGCAAGGTTGACAATGATCTGCATCTTCGACTGCGAAACGATTCCCGACATCGAATTGATCCGCCGCAATTTCTCCGTGGAAGGGCTCACAGACGCCGCCGCGATCGCCAAAGCCCAAAGCGATTTTGCCGAGGCGCACAACGGCAACACCTTCCTCCCGCTGCCTTACCACCGTGTCGTCGCTCTCTCCGCCGTCATCGCCGACGACTTCGGGACTTTCCTCAAAGTGGGAGATTTCGGCAACGGTAGCGACGAAGAGAAGGCGATCATCCGCCACTTCTTCGACTACATCGAAGAGCGCAATCCCCGGCTCGTCTCCTTCAACGGACGGGGCTTCGATATGCCGATGTTGCTGATCCGGGCGATGAAATACAACCTCTCCTTCCCCGCCTGGTTCGATCAAAACAACCCCCAACTCAACAAAACCAAATGGGAAAACTACCGTCAACGCTACTCCGAGGAATTCCACACCGATCTGCTCGAGACCCTCGGCAATTTCGGCGCGGTACGCAACCTCAAACTCGACCTGCTCTGCACGATGGCCGGAATCCCGGGCAAATACGACGTCAGCGGCGACCAGGTCACCGACCTCTACTTCGCCGGCGAACTGGAGAAGATCCGCGAATACTGCCAATCCGATGTCCTCAACACCTACTGGCTCTGGCTCAAATACGAACTCCTCAAGGGCAAACTCACCCCGGAGGATTACGCCCGTTCGCTGGGAGAGATGAGAGAGAAAATGCCCCAGGATCGGGGCTACTACGCCCCCTTCGCCCGGGCAATCGACGAAGAGTTGGGACGGCTGGAGATTTGACTTGGTTTGCATTGGATATAATCATATAATTTTTAATCCCGAAAAGGTAAGCGGAAGTGAGTTCATTCAGTCATTGGTCATTGGTGATTGGTCATTTGGAGGCGGGGCTTCAGCCCTGCCTTGCGGGACTGAAGTCCCGCCTCCATTTCGATAAAAGCGTTGCAAAGCAACGCAAACCCAAACCATTCACCATTCGAAAGCATAGCTTCCTCCTCCCCACTCCTTACTCCTCACTCGATCATTTTGCACCCGTAGGGAGCACAAAATGATCGCCGTCGTCGACTACAATATGGGCAACCTCGGCTCCGTCCTCAACGCCTTCGCCAAAGTGGGGGCCAAAGCGGAGCTGGTCAGCGATCCCGAACGTCTCAAAGCCTACGATCGGGTCCAGCTGCCCGGCGTAGGGGCCTTCCCCGACGCGATGCGCTCTTTGGAGGACTCGGGAATGGCCGAGGCGATCCGGGACTTCGCCCAAAGCGGCAAGCCGCTGATGGGGACCTGCTTGGGGATGCAGCTGCTCTTCGACGAAAGCGAAGAGTTCGGTGCGCACAAGGGGCTGGGGCTGATCCCGGGGCGGGTCATCCGCTTCGACGAGAGGAAGTTCGACCGCCCCCACAAGATCCCGCATATGGGGTGGAACGAACTCTTCGTCCAGAAGGATTCTCCCATCTTTGCGGGGCTTCCCCGGGAATTTTACCTCTATTTCGTCCACTCCTATCACGCCGTCTGCGACGACGCCTACGCCATCGGCAAGACCCACTACGGCTACGATTTCGTCAGCGCCGTCCAGCGCGAAAACGTCTATGGCTTCCAACCCCACCCGGAAAAGAGCCACAACCACGGGCTGAAAATCGTGGAAAATTTCACGAAACTGTGATCAGTCGCACGTCGCAAGCACGGGGCTACGCCCCTCAAGTCGCAAGTAAAGGAAAGCAATGAAATTGTTCTTGAATCAAAGAAACCATTCATCATTCATCATTCATCATTCATCATCCATTTTCGACGGAGGTCGAAAATGACCATCCTCCCCGCCATCGATCTCAAAGACGGCAAAGCGGTTCGCCTCTCCAAAGGGCTGATGGATTCGGCCAAGATCTACAACGACGAACCCTGGCAGGTGGCCAAGCATTTCGAAGAGCTCGGAAGCGAATGGCTTCATCTGGTGGACCTCAACGGCGCCTTCGCCGGGGAACCCAAAAACCTGGAGCAGATCCGCAAGATTCGCGAAAACTGTAACCTGAAAATGGAGCTCGGCGGAGGAATCCGGGACGAAGAGACGATCCGGATGTACCTGGATCTGGGAGTCGATCGTCTGATCCTCGGCTCCGTCGCCGTCAAAAACCCCGATTTCGTCCGCGACATGGCGGCCAAATACCCCATCGTCGTCGGCATCGACGCCATCGACGGGATGGTCGCAGTCGAAGGATGGGCGCAGGTGAGCCAAATGAGAGCCACCGACCTCGCTCGGGCCTTCGCCGACGCCGGCGTCGAAGCGATCATCTGCACCGACGTGGGGCGCGACGGGATGCTCAGCGGGATCAACGTGGAGTTCACACGCTCCATCGCCGAAGCGAGCGGCCTGCCCACCATCGCCAGCGGCGGGCTCAAAGACATCGAGGATATCCGCAGGCTCATCGAGGCGGGGATCTACGGCACCATCGTCGGCAAAGCCTTTTATGAGGGGACCCTCGATCTGGCCGAAGCTTTCCGACTCGCCCGGGAGGCTGAGTGATGCAAGAACGCTACAGCGAACTCCGCTTCCTCACCGAGCCCGCCTTCGTCGACCTGCTGGCCGACTTCATCGCCTCGGTCAGCGACGAAGCGATCGAATACGGCAACGACCGGGTGATCCTGCGTACCGAATCCGATACCGCCCCCGTCGTCGACGCGGTCCGAAAGCTCGCCCAAGAGGCGGAAATCCCTCTTGCGATCGAAGAGGAGGAGAAAGAGAACGTCGACTGGATCCAAAGCTATCAGGATTCGGTCCAACCGATCGAAGCGGGGCCTTTCTACATCCATCCCGAATGGTACGCCCCCAAAGAAGGCAAGATCAATATCCTCATCAACCCCGCTCTCGCATTCGGCTCCGGCCACCACGCCACGACCCACAGTTGCCTGGAGGTCCTGGGCCAGCGGGTCCGGCAGGGGGATACTCTGCTGGATGTGGGCTGCGGCAGCGGGATCCTGGCCCTGGCGGCCCGCAAACTCGGCGCGCAGGTGGAGCTTTGCGACACCGATCCTCTGGCGGTACAGAGCGCCGCGGAAAACTTCGCCCTCAACGGCGAAAGCTACGAAGCCATCTGGGAAGGCTCCGCCCACAAAAGCGGCAAAAGCTACGACGTGGTCGTCGCCAACATCATCGCCGACGTCCTCAAAGCCATCGCCCCCCAGCTCAAAGCCCGCCTAAAGCCGGGCGGCACCCTGATCCTTTCGGGAATCCTGGACAAAAAGGAAGACTCCGTCACCGAAGCCTTCGAAGATCTCGAACTCCAGGAGCGCAGGGGGCGGGACGAGTGGGTCACTCTCGTTTACCGGGCGTAGGCCCGTTCCCTGCTCGGGAAGGGCAAAGATGAGAAAAATTATCCACTTTCTTGCCGATCGACAGGATTTTTAACCATAAATACCCGGAATTTTTGATACAGTCGCACATTATTTCTTTCAAAAAAATTTCAGAACCAAAGGAACTCTATGGCCAACGATCCCAACAAGAACAAAAACAACAAAAACAATTTCTTCAACGACAACCCGCTGCTGGCGTTCGCGCTCTTCTCCATCGTCATCATTCTCGTCTTCAAACTCCTCATCGGCGATCAGAGCGGGAGCTTCAACCAAATGATGATGGGGCAAAACCGGGGCATCGCCGTCACCAAGAAAGTCAGCTACTCCGAGGTGAAAAAACTCGCCAAAGAGGGCAAAATCCTCAAGGTCAAAATCACCCCCACCGCCATCGAAGCCCTGGGCGAAGAGGGGGAACGGAAGGTACGCTACATCGCCGAGAGGATCCCCACCAACGATCCCGACTTCATCAAGATCCTGGACGAAAAGAACATCCCTTACGACGGCGTGATGGGCAACGGATTCGTCAGCGAAATGATCAGTATGCTGCTGCCGATACTGATCTTCTTCGCCATCTGGATCTTCCTCGCCAAACGGATGTCCAAGGGGATGGGCGGCGGCATCCTCGGCGTCGGCAAAGCCGGCAAACTGATCAACAGTGAAAAACCCGACGTCAAATTCGACGACGTCGCCGGCGTGGACGAAGCCAAGGAGGAGGTCAAAGAGATCGTCGACTTCCTCAAATACCCCGAGCGTTACATCGCCTTGGGGGCCAAAATCCCCAAAGGCGTCCTGCTCGTGGGCCCTCCGGGTACCGGAAAGACCCTGCTGGCCAAAGCGGTCGCCGGAGAGGCGAGTGTGCCTTTCTTCTCCGTCAACGGATCGAGTTTCATCGAAATGTTCGTCGGCGTCGGTGCCAGCCGGGTGCGTGACCTCTTCGAGCAGGCGAAAAAAGAGGCCCCCTCGATCATCTTCATCGATGAGATCGACGCCATCGGAAAGAGCCGGACCTCCGGCGGCCCGATGGGCGGCAACGACGAGCGGGAACAGACGCTCAACCAGCTCCTGGCCGAAATGGACGGCTTCGGCTCCGACACCCCCGTCATCGTCCTTGCGGCCACCAACCGCCCCGAAGTCCTCGACCCCGCGCTGCTGCGTGCCGGACGCTTCGACCGGCAAGTCCTCGTGGACAAGCCCGACTTCGAAGGGCGCCTGGCGATTTTGAAAATCCATAGTCGGGATGTCAAACTCGCCCCCGACGTGGATTTGGAAGAGGTAGCCAAAGCGACCGCCGGCCTCGCCGGGGCCGATCTGGCCAACATTATCAACGAAGCGGCCCTGCTGGCCGGCCGTCAAAACAAGAAGCAGATCGAGCAGTCCGATCTGATGGAGGCGATCGAACGCGCCTTCGTCGGCTTGGAGAAGAAAAACCGCAAAATCAACGACCTCGAAAAACGGATCGTCAGCTACCACGAGAGCGGCCACGCCCTGATGGCGGAGCTCACCGAGGGCGCGACCCGCGTCACCAAAGTCTCCATCATCCCCCGGGGGCTGGGCGCTTTGGGCTACACGCTGCACCTTCCCGACGAAGAGAACCGCTTCCTCAAGCAGAAGCACGAACTCCTCGCCGAAATCGACGTGCTGCTGGGAGGGCGGGCCGCCGAGGAGATCTTCATCGGCGACATTTCCACCGGGGCGGGCAACGACCTGCAGCGCGCCACCGACATCATCAAAGATATGATCACCAAATACGGGATGAGCGACGTCGCCGGCCTGATGGTCCTGGAAAAAAACGCCGGCGGCGCCTTCCTCAATGGAGGCCAGGTGATCAAGGATTACAGTGAAAAGACCGCCGAGGCGATCGACGAAGCGGTCAAGAAACTCCTCGACGAGCGTTACGCCCACGTCAAACAGACGCTCAAGGATTACGGCGAAGCGATCCACGAAATGGCCAAGGTCCTTCTGGATGTCGAAGTGATCGAGGGGTGCAAGGTGCGTGAAATCATCGAAGAGTTCGAAAAGCGCCACCATCTCCCCAGCCGCCTCGCCCACAACGACAAAGTGGAGCAAGAGCGCTGCGAACGGGAAGAACGGGCCAAAAAACGGGCCGAAGAAAACGCGCAGAAGAATGCCGATACCCAAACGCATACCGGCGAAGGCGACAGCTCCGCTCCCGCGGCACAGGAGGCTTCGGCTGCGCAAAAATCCGAGGCGGATGACGGAAAGCCCGAGGCGTGAGTATGCCCTCCCGAAAACCCCGCCTCGTCTACATCCTCCCCAATCTTTTCACCGCCGCCTCCATCTTTACCGGCATTTTGAGCATCGTCGAAGCAAGCCGGGGAGAGTTCGAGCCTGCCGCCTGGCTGATCTTTCTCTCCCTGATTTTCGACGGCCTCGACGGACGCGTCGCCCGGATCACCCAGACCACCAGCCGCTTCGGTATGGAGTTCGACTCCCTCGCCGACATCGTCGCTTTCGGCACCGCTCCGGCGCTGCTGCTCTATTTCCAGATCGGCAAAGAGTACGGGCGCTTCGGGGTCCTCGTCACGGCGCTCTATGTCATCTTCGGCGCTATCCGCCTAGCCCGTTTCAATGTCACCAACGCCCAAAACGACCCCTCGGTCTTTATCGGCCTTCCCATCCCCACCGCCGCCGTTTTCATCGCCTCTTGGTCCCTGCTCCTGCAAAAGCAACCCCTCCCCGCGCTGCAAACCCTGCTGCTGATTCTCAGTCTGGGGGTCGCTCTGCTGATGGTCAGCAACATCCGCTACCCCTCCTTCAAACGCATCGACCTCGACCGTCCGATGATGCTCAAGACTCTCGTGCTTCTCACCCTCGTCGCCTCCACCCTCTACCTCTTCCCCGCCGAAGGCCTCGGCCTCGTCATCCTCGCCTACATCCTCTACGGCCCCATCCGCGGAGTGCGGCTCTTTCTGGAAAAACGGAAGAGTGTTCGTCGTTAGTCGTTTGTCGTTTGAACGTTCGCTATGCTCACTTTTAGACTGCTGAATTCCAAAAGGAATAGTAGCCCCTACAAGACGACAGCAAATCGCGTTTTCTTTGTCGCGAAACAAAGAAAAAGAAATGAAGGAGGGAATTCCACGGTGTGTGAGAGGCGTGACTTGTAGGTTTGAGCGTGTCAAACGCCACAGGGATAGGCACAAGGAGGCTTTCACAAAAATTTCCATCACACAGAAAGCTCATTATGGCGGATAATCTTTTTCGGGGACGCTTGGCACGGCCAAACCTACACCCCAATATACCAATAACCAATACACCAATACACTAATAACAAAGATGCCGATTTTCAAAGAAAATCGGCATCCCTCATACTCGCCGCCGCCGGATTGCGCCGCTTCTTCAACTCCATATCGATCGGCTTGAGATCCAGAGGGCGCAGGGAGGCGACGGTACCGCTGCGGACCCCTTCGCTGGGGGGGTCGTAAAGCAGAAAGCCGTTTTCGTAGAGCCCCATCCGCACCGGCGTCGCGCTGGAGTAGGTCGTCACGATCACATCATCCGAGACGATGCGACGCAATTCGCCAAAATACTCCCGGGTCCAAAGCAGGGGATTTTTCTTGGGACTGAAGGGGTCCTGATAGACGATATCGACGGGCCGATCGATTTCGGGAATCCGTTTCCGGGCGTCGCCGAAGAGGATCTTGATGCGAAAACGCTCCTCTTCATACACGCCTTCCCGGCTCACCGCTTCGATGATCGGCCGCAGCGGCTCAAACTCCGGCGGATAGTCGAATCGCTCCAACGAAGCCACCAATTCCCGGTCGAATTCGGGAGAGAGGATCGTGACTCTGCGCGGACCGGGAAGCTCCCAAAGATGATAAAGGGTCGTCCAACTGTTGTACCCCAGACCGAAACAGACATCGAGGATCGTGATCTCCTCTTTGGGAGGCAGAAGGGAAAAGGCGGGCAGGATGTGCTTTTGCAGCGATTCGCGCAGCGCGCCGTCGCGGGTGGAGTGGTAACACTCGTCGAACCGTTCGGAGTAGAGAGTGACGCTCCCGTCGGCGGTGCGTACGGGACGTTTCCTGTCGGCAGAATGTGGCATTGCGCGGATCAGAAGCCCACTTCGTCCAACTCTTTGAACTTGAAGCCTTCGATGACCAGCTCGATGTCGTCCTGGCCGGGGCGCCGGGCGAGGACCATCATCCCCGCCTCCATCAGATCCATCGCGTTTTCGTAGCGGTTTTCCAGGACGGCAAAGTCGATCCAATCCGCCCCCGTCTCCTCCCAGGAGGGGTGGAAAGTGACCGAACGCACCACCCCCTCGTCGAAATCGATCAGAGCCCACTGCTCCGCTTCGGCCCGGGGGACGATCTTCGCCTTTTTGGGGTCGTCACCCCGCACCGGCAGAACGATCAGCATGTCGCCCCCTCGATCTTCTCGGGATCGAGCTTCAGCGCTTCGTTGTCCATTATGCCGATTCCCTTCTCCAGGACCTCCCGGGCGATCTGTTGCGCCTCTTCGAGGGAGTGCATTTTGCAACTGCCGCACTGGTAGATGTTGAGCTCGGGGATGGCCTCCTGGGAAGGCACGGCCAAGACATCCTCCATCGACGCCCGCCACGCCTCGGCCACCTGCAGCTCCGAGGGCTTGCCGATCAGCGACATATAGAAGCCGGTGCGGCATCCCATCGGCGAAATGTCGATGATTTCGACGCCGTCGCCGTTGAGATGCTCCCGCATAAAGCCGGCGAAGAGGTGCTCGAGGGTATGGATCCCCTTTTCGCTCATCATCTCTTCGTTGGGTTTGCAAAAGCGCAGATCGAAGACGGTGATGGTGTCTCCGCAGGGAGTTTGCATCGTCTTGGCCACCCGGACGGCGGGGGCGGGCATACGGGTATGATCCACCATAAACGAATCGAGCATCGGCATTGTCTGATCCTTTGATTTTCTAAAGATTAAGCGAGGGATTATAGCACAGCCGGGCGGCCGCTTCAGGCGGATTTCTCCTCATCCTCCCCGGCGTTTTTCGGCGTGAAAAAGCGGAGGTAGAGATAGCCTACGACCCCCGAGATCAGCGAACCGATCAAGATCCCCATCCGCTCATCCACCGGACTGAAGCAGGCGCTGCCCGAACACTCGAAAGCCAACGATCCGATAAAGAGGCTCATCGTAAAGCCGATCCCGCCGAGGATCCCCACCCCGTAGAGCATTTTCCAATCGACCCCTTCGGGCAGACGCCCCATCCCCAGTTTGACCGCCAACCAGCTGAAGAGGAAAATCCCCAGCTGCTTGCCCAAAAAGAGCCCCGAGACGATCCCCAGTGTGATGCTGTGGGTGAAATCTTTGAGGGTCACGCCGGCAAAATCGATCCCGGTATTGACAAAGGCGAAAAGCGGCAAAATCACGTGGTTGACCGGAACGTGCAGGGAGTGCTCCAGAGCGAGGAAACTCTCGCGGTTGTTTTTGATCGGGATGAAGAGGCCGAGGACCACCCCCGCCAGAGTCGCGTGGACGCCGGACTTGAGCGTCGCCACCCAAAGAACGACTCCGAGCAGGATGTAAGCGGCGTTGTTGGTGACTCCCCGGCGATTCATCCACCAGAGGATGAGGATCGTCACCGCGACCACCGCAAGCGCCAGATAGGAGAGCCCCGAGGTGTAAAAAAGCGCGATGATGACGATCGCCCCCAGGTCGTCGATGATCGCCAGGGTCAGCAAAAAGAGTTTCAGCACCGTGGGCACCCGGTTGCCCAAAAGAGAGAGGATCCCCAGGGCAAAAGCGATGTCGGTCGCCGAGGGGATCGCCCATCCCTTCATCGCGCCGGGGTCTCCCCAGTTGAAAGCACTATAAAAGAGCGCAGGCAGTAGCATCCCCCCTACCGCCGCCATCGCCGGAGCCGCCACCTTGCGCAGGTCCCGCAGCTCCCCCTCGACCGCTTCGCGTTTGATCTCCAGCCCCACCATAAAGAAGAAGATCGCCATCAACCCGTCGTTGACCCAAAGCAGCAGCGGTTTGGCGATCGACAGATGGCCGACCACCACCGCGACGGGAGTGTTGAGAAAGGCATCGTAATAGCTCTTGAGCGGGGAGTTGGCGACGATCATCGCCAGCAGCGTCATCAGCATCAGCAGGATTCCCGTCGACGATTCGTGACGGAAGAAACCCAACAGGGAATTTTTCAGCATAGCGACCTCTCTTTTTCCTGGATAGATGGAAGCGGGGCATTATACACAATACGGGGTCACCTCCGAGCTTGGATATAATTGCGGAACGTATGAAATCCGAGACGCCGGGGAGAATGAACGATGTCATCCATCACCAACGAACACACGCAGCGCTGGAAAACCGCGGCCCTTCTGCTTCTTCTGATCGCCGCCGTGGGAGTGATCGATATCCCGGCGCTCACCTGGCTCTTCTTCGGAGCCGTCTATTTCTTGGCACTCAAAGAGGCGATGCAACTCTTCCGGGTCGCCGACTCGTCCCTCTATCTTTATGCCGCGGGGATCTGGATCCTAGCCCCTTTCTACCCCCATCCCAGTGACCTCGCCTTCGCCGCGACCCTGATCCAAGGCGGAATCCTCGCCTACCGACGCCGTCTCGAAATCCGCAGTCTCTTTCCGATCCTCTATCCGACGGTGGGGATGCTCTTTCTCTGGATGCTCTATCGGGAGTACGGGATGCTCTCTTTGCTCTGGATTCTCGTCATTGTCGCTCTGACCGATGTGGGAGCCTACTATACAGGGCGGAAACTGGGCAAAACCCCTTTTTGTCCCACCTCTCCTAAAAAAACGCTCGAGGGAGTCTTCGGAGGGATCGCCTTGGGGACGCTGGGCGGCTTTCTCCTGATGATCGGCCATCAAAATCTCTTCTTCGGCACTCTTTTCGTCGCCCTCCTCACTTCCGTCGCCTCCGTCTTCGGCGATCTTTTTGAGAGTTATCTCAAACGGGAAGCCGGCGTCAAAGACAGCGGCACTCTCCTCCCCGGACACGGCGGCGTCCTCGACCGGATCGACGGTTACCTCTATGCGGCAGTGGCGCTCTATGTCCTGCTGAAATTGACGGGAAGCTAGAATGAATTTTGGATTTTGGATTTTGGATTTTGGATGGAACAGAAGCGGGATAATAAACCACAATCCAACATCCAACATCCAACATCCAACATCTCACCATGAAAATTCAAAGGAATTTTCATGGTGATCCTCGGTTCCACCGGCTCCATCGGCCTCAATACCCTCGAGATCTGCCGGCGTTTTCAGCTCCCGATCGAAGGGCTCGTCGCGGGGAACAATCTCGAACTGCTCCAGGAGCAGATCGACGAGTTTCAGCCCGAGCTGGTGGCCATCGCCGATCCCGCGCGCATCGGGGAGATCCGTCATCGACGGGTCTACGCCGGAGCGGAGGGGATCTTGCAACTGCTGGAAGAGAGCGCCTCCTCCCGGGTCGTCAACGCCCTGGTGGGCTACGCCGGTCTGGCGCCTACCCTCAAAACCCTGAATCTTGGCCGCAACCTGGCCCTAGCCAACAAAGAGTCCCTCGTCGTCGCGGGAGCTTTTTTGGAGCGCACGAAGATCTTTCCCATCGATTCGGAGCATTTCGGCCTCTGGTATCTGCTAAACGACCGTCCGTTTCGCCGTCTGGTCATCACCGCCAGCGGCGGGGCCTTTCGGGATCGTGATCCCGAAAGCATCCGCCGCGCCGCCTACGCCGAAGCCCTGCGCCACCCCAACTGGTCGATGGGAGACAAGATCACCATCGACAGCGCCTCGATGGTCAACAAACTCTTCGAACTCCTCGAAGCCCGCTGGCTCTTCGACACCTCCGACGTGGATGCCGTGATCGAGCGCCGCTCCGTCGTCCACGCTCTGGTGGAATTCACTGACGGCTCCACCACCGCCCACCTCGCCGGTGTCGATATGAAACTCCCCATCGCCTACGCCCTGGAGTGCCCGATCACCGAGCCGATACTTGAACCGGTGGATCTGCTGGGCATCGGCCCCATCGCCTTCGAGGAGATCGACACCCGGCGCTACCCCCTCTGGCAACTCAAAGCAGAGCTTCTCGCCCGCCCTCGCCTCGGCGTCGTCCTCAACGCCGCCAACGAAGCGGCGATGGCCGGCTTCCGAAAAGGGCGCTACGATTTCGGCACGATGGCCGACAAAATCCTCGATGCCTGGCGCCGCTTCCGTGGCCGGGAACCCGAAAGCCTGGGGGAAGTGATGGAGATGGACAAAGAGGTGCGACGTTACGTTCTAACGAATGAGGAATAAAAAAATGAGAAAAGAGGAATTGTTGCGAGAGCTTCGTCGGTTGAAAAGAGAACTTTCAAAAGAGGGGTTCATCATAGAGTCTCTATGCGGTTCTTATGCCAGGAACGAAGCAACTGAAACGAGTGACATTGATCTTCTTTATCACGTCAACGAGAATTTTCTGAAAAAATTCGGTGGGTTCGTTGCCTTTTCAAAACTGGAGGAGATAAAAAAAGCTTTGGAGCTTCGTCTAAAAAGAGAAGTGGACCTCATCCCAAGTAACAACCTTTCCAAAACAGCAAAAAAATATCTTGAAGAGGAATGTATATATGTCTAAGCGCTCACAGGAAGCTAAGGCGGCTTTCATTCTCGAGCAGATAGATCGTATAGAAAAAATCATTGAACGGCACGATGGAATTGTTAAAGCACTAGAAGATTTCGAAGGAGAAATGGCAATTTTTATGGGTATTTCCCAAATTGGGGAAAGTTTTTCAAAACTTGATGAAATCTACATAGAACGTTTTGGCCTTATCGAGGAGAGAAAGGGATCCTACTATACCCGGAACTATATCGTACACGATTATGAAAATGTAGATCGATTGATTATTGAAGATATACTTCGGACACATCTTCCAAAACTCAAAGAAAAAATAAAAGATCTTTATGAATATCTTTCAATGGAAAATGAACATCGAAGGAAGTCCAAATGAAGCTCCTCCTTCTGCATGGCTGGGGCGGCTCCGACTGGCCCCACTGGCAGGCGTGGCTGGCGGCTGAAGTGGCCAAAGAGTACGGCACGGTAAGCTTCCCCCTGATCCGGCACCCCCACTACCCCCACCTCAACCGTTGGCGCAAGGAGGTGCTGAAGCACCTGGAGGATTTCCGTCCCGATACCGTCGTCACCCACTCCCTGGCTGGAACGCTCTGGTTTCATCTCGCCTACGAACAACGCCTGCGCGAGATCGAACGGCTCATCCTCGTCGCTCCCCCGAGCCTGCACACCGAGCTCGAAACCATCAGCAGCTTCTACCCCTGCCCCCTCCCCGAACGCCTCTACGCCAAAGAGGCCACGATGGTCGTCAGCGACAACGACCCCTACATCACCCTCGACGAAGCCCGGGAGCTGGCCGCCCACTTCGCCTGCGAATTGAAGATCCTTCCGGGCGCCGGCCACATCAACGCCGAAAGCGGCTACGGAGAGTGGCCGTGGATACTGAACCAAGTGAGGAGTGGGGAGTGAAGAGTGAAGAGTTCGCGCCTTCAGCGCTATCACGTCGTTTGAATCGCGTCGCAAGTCGCAAGTCGCAAGTCGCAAGAGACGTTATCTCCGGCAACGGCATTGGGGGCAGGGCTTCAGCCCTGCATACGGAACTGAAGTCCCGCCTCCAAAAGTACGCGTTGCGAAGCAAAGCCCCAAGATCCAACACCCAACACCCGACACCCAACATCAAAAGCATTGCGATGCAACACATACCGAAATTCTCCATTCTTTATTCTCCATTCTCCATCCACAAGCAGAGCTTTCGCTGTTTCTCATTCATCACTCATCACTCATCACTCGAAACTCGGAAGGAGCGGCTATGTCGCTCCTTCTGAGCATCGAATCCAGCTGCGATGACAGCTCTCTCGCCCTGACCGAGATCGAGAGCCGCAAACTCATCTGGCACAAGAAGATTTCCCAGGAGGCGGAGCATGCCCGCTACGGCGGGGTGGTCCCGGAGCTGGCCAGCCGTCTGCACGCGGTGGCCCTGCCCGACCTGCTCGAGACGGCGAAGCCCTGGTTTCCTCAGATCTCCGCCGTTGCCGTCACCAACGAACCGGGCCTGGCGGTGACGCTCAACGAGGGGGTGATGATGGCCAAAGCCTTCGCTACCTTCGAGAAACTCCCCCTGATTCCTGTGCATCACCTCAAAGGGCACATCTACTCCCTCTTCATCGAAAAACCCACCCGGCTGCCGATGCTGGTGATCCTCATCAGCGGCGGGCATACGATGGTCTTGCGGGTGCGGGGGCTCAGGGAGATGGAGATCCTCGCCAGCAGTATGGACGACAGCGTGGGAGAGAGCTACGACAAGGTAGCCAAAATGATGGGCCTGGGCTATCCCGGCGGCCCGATCGTGGAGGCCCTCGCCCGCGAAGGGAACCCCGAGCGTTTCGATCTGCCGGTCCCTCTGCGCAACTCTCCGCTTATCGCCTTCAGCCTCTCGGGCCTCAAAAACGCCGTACGCCTCACCGTCGAAAGGCTGGGCGGCCCCGAAGCGATGAACGAACAGGACCGCCGCGACCTGGCCGCCGCTTTTCAAAAAGCCCTCATCACCCATTTGACTCAAAAGATCCGCAAAATCCTTGCTGGCGAATCGATCCCCGACGTCGCCCTGGTCGGCGGCGCCAGCGCCAATCTGACCATCCGGGAAGCCTTCGACTCCCTTTGCCGAGCGTACGGCAAACGCCTCCACACCGCCAAGCTGGAGTTTTGCTCCGACAACGCCGCAATGATCGGCCGCTACGGCCTCGACGCCCTGGCGGAGGGCCTCACCTGCTCTCCCGAAGCGATCACCGTCTCCGCCAACCGCAAACTCCAGCCGGGGATGAAGTTGTGAATTTTTTTGTTATTGGGGGTGCCTACTGCGACGGCATCGGGCATTGGGCATTGGACATTGGGCGCGTCTTTGACGCTGTTATTGGTGTATTGGTATATTGGTATATTGGAAAAGTGATTTTTACGGGAATAAATCTTCGTTTCTATAAAAATGCTCTGCATCGAAACACCCCAAAATTTTCCATCTTCCATTTTCCATCTTCCATCCTCTCCTGGGATAGCAATCCCACATTACGCAATCAGTTTTTCATTCATAACTCATCATTCATAACTCATAACTCATTTTCTTCCGGAGGAAAAAAATGATTCATCCCGTCTGGAACGTCGATCCCATTCTCCTGCACCTGGGGCCCCTGCAGATCCATTGGTACGGATTGCTCTTTGCCGGGGGGATCCTGGCGGGATACTGGATGATGCGGTATATCTGCCGCCTGGAAGGCAGGGATCCCGAAATCCTGGAGCCGCTTTTCCTCTACGTCGTCGTGGGGATCGTCGTCGGGGCGCGCCTGGCGCACTGCTTTTTCTACGAACCCGACTACTATCTCGCCCACCCCCTCGAAATCCTGATGGTCTGGAAGGGGGGGCTCGCCAGCCACGGCGGCCTGGTCGGTGCCTTTGTGGGGCTCTGGCTCGGCAGCCGTCGCCACCACGTCCCTTTCGGCTGGATCGTCTCACGCCTCACGATCCCGACCCTCTTCGTCGCCGCGATGATCCGCCTCGGCAACCTCTTCAACTCCGAAATCCTCGGCAAACCCACCGATGCCTTCACCGCCATTGTCTTCGCCCGGGTCGATACGCTCCCCCGCCATCCCGTGATGCTCTACGAATCGGCGGCTTATCTTGCGACCTTTCTTCTGACGATCGTGATCTACCGCTTTGCTCCTCGCGAAAAGCTGACGACGCTGCTGCCGGGGGTGGGGCTCGTCTGCGTCTTCGGCGCCCGCATCCTGCTCGAGCGCTTCAAAGTCCCGCAGGCCGACTACTCCACCGGCCTTCCGCTGAACGTCGGACAGCTTCTGAGCCTCCCCTTTCTGCTGCTCGGCCTTGTCCTTGTCGTGCTGAGTTTTCGCAGGGGAAGTTCCCGATGATCCTCGCCTCTTTTGCCGAAGGCTTCCTGCTGGGCCTGGGGGCCGCCGTGCCTCTGGGGCCTATCAACGTCCTCATCATGAGCAATGCCCTGCGTCACTACGGCTCCGCCGTGGCCCTGGGCGCCGGGGCGATGAGCGCCGACATTACTTACCTGCTTTTGATCCTCCTCGGCCTTTTTCACTTTATGGAAAACCCGACTCTCAAACTGGTGATGGCCCTCGTAGGCTCCGCCTTTCTCCTCTACCTCGCCTGGCTCATCTTCAAAGGCCGCCACGAACCGATCCGGCTCGAACAGGTCGGCAATCCCCCTCTGCTGAAAAACTGGCTCAAAGGCTACACCCTGACGCTGCTGAACCCCTACACCGTCGTCTTCTGGCTCAGCGTCTCCGCCTACATCGCCACCAAACAGCTCGACCCCGCCGCCACCGTTTTAGGCCTGCTGAGCGCCATCGTGCTCTGGATCACCCTCATGCCCCTGATCATCCACAAGACCAAGCACCTCTTCTCCCAACGCATCGCCACCCTCTTCTCCATCGCCAGTGCCGCGATCCTCGCCTTCTTCGCCATCGGAATGCTTGCGAACCTCTGAAAGCCTCGATGCAGATGAGGTACTGGCTACTGCATAGAATGGGTTTATATTCTATGTTGGAAATTTTGAGGAAAGTATCCCGGTAAATCCAAGAGTTTTGCAAAATAAGGTGATTATAGGTTTGAAGAGAGGAAGAAGTTATACAAAATCGATGCGCAAGGCACCGATTTGCACATGAAACATATCGTCAAATTTTAGTTTTCTTCCTGATTGACGATTTTGTTCGCTTTGATCCACGGCATCATCGCCCGCAGCTGCTCTCCGGTCTTCTCGATCAGAGAGTCTTTCATATTGTTGCGCTCGGCGGTCATTCGGGGATATCCGGCCATTCCCTCGAGGATGAAGTCTTTGGCGAATTTACCGTTTTGGATCTCTTTGAGGATTGCTTTCATCGCCTTGCGGGATTCGTCGTTGATAACCCGGGGGCCGCTGACGTAGTCGCCGTACTCGGCGGTGTTGGAGATGGAGTAGCGCATCTCGGCGATGCCGCCTTCGAACATCAGGTCGACGATGAGTTTGAGCTCATGCAGACACTCGAAGTAGGCCATCTCGGGAGCGTATCCCGCTTCGGTCAGTGTCTCGAATCCGGCCTGGACCAGGGCGGTAACCCCGCCGCAGAGTACCGCCTGCTCACCGAAGAGATCGGTTTCGGTCTCGTCCTTGAAGGTTGTTTCGATGATCGCGGTACGTCCGCCGCCGATGGCGGATGCGTAGGAGAGAGCCAACTCTTTGGTCGTTCCGCTGGGATCCTGATAGACAGCGATCAGATCGGGAATCCCTCCGCCTTTGACAAATTCACTACGCACGGTGTGGCCGGGGGCCTTGGGAGCGACCATCATGACGTTGATATCGGCGGCGGGCTTGATCCGGCCGTAGTGGATGTTGAAGCCGTGACCGAAGGCGATGGTGGCACCGCTCTTGAGATTGGGCTCGATCTCATTCTTGTAGACATCCGCCTGGGTCTCGTCGGGCAGGAGGATCATAACGACATCGGCCTTGGCGGTCGCTTCGGCGACGGTGAGAACCTCGAAGTTCTTCGCTTCCGCTTTTTTCCAGCTGCTACCGCCGGGCTTGAGTCCGACGACGACGTTGACGCCGCTGTCACGGAGGTTTTCGGCGTGGGCATGGCCCTGGCTGCCGAAGCCGATCATGGCGACGGTCTTGCTCTTGATGAGATTGATATCGCAGTCTTTGTCGTAATAAACGTTGAGTGCCATCTGCTATCCTTGAATCGTAAATGTGGGGGGATTATATCCAATTTTGAATTTTGAATTTTGAATTTTGAATGAAAAGCCGATGAATCGGCGCTTTGCCTGGTAACAAAAGTTCCATTATATAAACGGGAAATATACTATAATAGGATAAAAAAATATTCGTTTTTTTCAAAAGAGAGGAGATTTTTTATGGAAAAATTCAAAACCTATTTTCTGATGGTAGGCTTGACCCTGCTCTTTATCTGGTTCGGCGGTCTGATCGGGGGAAAAAGCGGAATGCTCATCGCCTTTTTGATCGCGGCAGGAATGAACTTTTACGCCTACTACTACAGCGACAAGCAGGTCCTGGCCCACTACGACGCCATCCCCGTCGACGAGAGCAACGCGCCGGGGCTCTACGCCATCGTCCGGCGCCTGACCCAAAAGGCGGGACTGCCGATGCCCAAGCTCTACATCATCCCCGATCCCGTCCCCAACGCCTTCGCCACGGGGCGAAACTACGAGCACGCCGCCGTGGCCGTCACGGAGGGGCTTTTGGATCTGCTGGACGAAGAGGAGATCGAGGGGGTCATCGCCCACGAACTGAGCCACGTCAAACACTACGACATCCTCATCGGAAGCGTCGCCGCCACCATCGCCGGGGCCATCAGTATGCTGGCCAACTTCGGGATGCTCTTCGGCGGCGATCGGGACCGCAACCCCATCGTCACCATCGCTTTGATGATCATTATGCCCCTGGCCGCCACCATCATTCAGATGACCATCAGCCGTAGCCGGGAGTTCGAAGCCGACAAGGGCGCCGCGCTGATCACCGGCCACCCCGAATGGCTCCAAAGCGCTCTGGCCAAACTTGACAACTACGCCCGCCGCGGCGCCGTCATCCACGACGCCGACCCCAGCACCGCCCATATGTTCATCGTCAACCCCTTCGCCGGTGTGGGCAGTGCTCTGGGTAATCTCTTTCGCACCCACCCCACGACCGAGGAGCGGATCGAGCGGCTCGAAGAGATCAAATATGAGCTCAGAGGCGCTCGGTGAGCGCAGTCGCAAGTCGCAAGTCGCAAGTCGCAAGGGGTGTCGCCTACGGCGACGGCATTGGGCATTGGGCATTGGGCATTTTGCTTCGTCATTTGTCATTTGAACGGGGCTACGCCCCTCTTTGTCGTTTGAACAGAGGTCAAAAGGTAGGATCGCGCTTCTCACCTTCTCACCTTCTCACCTTTTTTGGTAAACGCGTTGCACAGCAACGCAAACCGAAATCATCCATCATCCATCATCCATCATCCATCATCCATCATTCTCCGAAGGGGATATCGTGAGTCCCTTCGGTATCCAGCTTACCCGCGGTTTTCTTTCCTCCGATCTGGAGCCCGAGGATTATCCCAGATACGAAGAGCTGGAGCGTCTGGGCGCCCTGGAGAGGGACGATCGGGGGCTTTTGAAGCTGCGTTCGCTCTATCGCGTCGGGCGGCTCTGGATCGACCGGGAAGGGCGGGGATTTGTCGAGGGAGAGCACAAGGAGGACAAAGACCTCTTCATCGAGCCCAAGGATCTGGGCGACGCCAAGAGCGGCGACGAAGTGGTGGTCAAGCGGATCATCGCCCGGCGGGGACGTCCGGCGGCGAAGGTCGTCCTCGTCAGTCGCCCCGAGGCGCTTCATCTCATCGGCTATACCCACCGCGACGAAGAGGGCAATTTCTCCGTCTTGCACATCAAAACCGCCCAACCTATCGAGGCGAAGATGCCGGGGATGGACCTCAAGGCCTTCAAACTCGGCACCGTACTCCTCATCGACGCCCTAAGCGCCAAGGTGATCGAAGTCCTGGGACATCTGGGCGACCCCCGGGTGGATGAGCGCATCAGTCTGCTGCTCTATGAGCGCCAAGACGACACCTTCCCCGACGACTGTGTCGAACAGGCCCTGAAGATCCCGGATCAAGTCCTCCCCGAGGAGCTGGAGGGCCGGGTCGATCTACGCCACCTCCCCTTTTGCACCATCGACCCCGTCACCGCCAAGGATTTCGACGACGCCATCTATCTGGATCTGACCACCCACACCCTCTACGTCGCCATCGCGGATGTGAGCCACTACGTCCCCTACTTCAGCCCCATCGACAAGGAGGCGAAGCTACGGGGATTCACCACCTACCTCCCCCACAAAGCCTTCCCGATGCTGCCTCGGGAGCTGAGCGAAAACATCTGCTCCCTCAAACCCCACGTCGACCGCCTCGCCTTCGTTGCCAAAATCACTCTCGATCCCGACACTCTCCGTCCGCTCAAGGAGGAGTTCTTCGAAGGGGTGATCCACTCCAAACGGCGCTGGAACTACGACGAGATCGACGCGATCCTGGAGGAGCGGCGCACCCACTTCAGCGACACCGAGCGGCGCATCCTCGACTGGCTGCTGCCCCTGCAGGAGATGACGGTACGCCTGCGCAAACAGCGGCTCAAAAAGGGCTTCGACTTCCGCACCGACGAAGTCAAGCTGGCCATCGACCCCGAGCACGAGCTCAAAGAGACCACCATCGAGACCGGCACCCCCGCCCACAGCCTCATCGAGGAGTGCATGCTCCTGGCCAATAAAGCCGCCGCCAAGCGCTTCACCGGCGACGGAGACGCCATCTTCCGCATCCACGAAGCCCCCGAGATGAGCAAGATCGAAGAGCTCCTCGAAGAGTTGGCCACCGTGGGGATCTTCGTCGAACTTCACGACGAGGCCGATGCCCCCACCGCCATCCGGGCCATCCAGAAGGAGGCTGCCAGAATGGATCTGGAAGCGGAAGTCGATGCCCTGATCATCCAATCCCTGCGCCGCGCCGCCTATTCGCCTTTCAACGTAGGACACTTCGGGCTGGGCTTCAAACAGTACAGCCATTTTACCTCCCCTATCCGGCGCTACTCCGACCTGATCCTCCACCGCCTCATCAAAGCCGACCTGCAAAAAGACGACGAGAGGCAGGAGTACCTGCTGCGCAACATCGAACCCCTCTGCGTCAGAGTCAGCGAACTGGAGCGCAACGCCACCAAGGCCGAGTGGGATTTCCGCGACCGCAAATTCGCCCGCTGGGCCGCCCGTCACCTGGGCGAGCGCTTCCCCGCCCAGATCATCGAGATCGACCTGGAGGACAGCGACAAGGGCGCTACGGCGATCCTGGAGTGCGATATGCAGGGCATCGCCGTCCGCCTCGACCGCTACGACGCCCTGCTCTTCGAGCGCATCGAAGTCAAAATCACGGAAGCGAACATCCCCCAGGCGACGATCAAGGCGGAACAGGTGGGGAAACTTGAGAAGAAAGAACTAGTAACCAGTGACTAGTGACTGAAAAATCGATTTGGAGCGTATTGAGTGTATTGGTATATTGGTGTATTGGTTGTTGGTGGCGCCTTCGGCGCAGTCGCAAGAAAAGAGAGTCATTGGACATCGGGCATTGGGCATTGGAGACAGGGCTTCAATCCTGTATGCAAAACTGAAGTCCCTCCTCCTCAATATCGCGTTGCAGCGCAACGCACCATCATTCAAAATCCATCATCCAAAATCCAAAATTTTGCTCTTTACTCCTCTCTTCTCTCTCCTCACGTCTCCTCCAGAGGAGTTCGCTGATGTATCACAGAGAGTTCGAACAGCGTTTGCAAGACACTTTGCCCCGGGCCGTTCTCCTCTACGGAGACAACGAATTCCTCATCGACCACTACGTGCATCTTTACAAAGAGCGTCTCGACGCCACGGAGAGCATGCTCACCCTCTACCACGACGAGTACAACTTCGATCGTGCCAAAGCCTATCTTTCTCAATCTTCCCTCTTTGGAGGCAACAACCTGCTATTGATCCGCCGGGAAAAGAAACTCCCCAAAAAGGAGCTTGATCTTCTGATCGAATTGACAAAAAAGAACGATACGAATTATCTGCTTTTCGCTTTCGGGGGGGATGCCAGGGAGGCCAAAGCGATGCAGAGCAGTTTCTCGGAAAAAAAGGGGGCTTTGTGGGTGCGCTTTTTCGAAGCCAATCCACGGGAGGGGCAACGTTTTCTCCGGGAGGAAGCGCGGCGTCAGGGGCTGGAGATCGATGATTACGCCTTGGGACATCTCTTTAACCTACTCAACGGCAATCTGGCTCTGTGCGCCAAAGAGCTTGAAAAACTCGCTATTTTGCAACGCCCCGTCAGTATCAAAGAGATCGATATGCTGGTCTACTCCACCGCCCCTATGGCCGTTGAGCGTCTGCTGATCGACCTCTTCTCCAAAAAGCCGATTACTGAAACGGTCGCCAGGCTCCTGGAGCTGGGAGAGGACGAATTTTCCATACTGCGAGCGACACAGTTCTTCATCCAGCAGATTTTTCTCTTTCGGGCATACATCCAGATACACGGCAGAGCCGACTCCAAAGAGATCCTGGGATACAAACTTCCCCGCCATGTCGAGGAAGAAAAAGCATCCCTCGCCGTCAAAGTCCCCACCGGTACCCTGCTGAAACTCTACGAAGCTCTCCTCGAAGCGGAACTGCGTCTTAAATCGAGCAAGCCGGAAAATCGCGAAGTTCTTCTCTACGGAACAATGATTCGTCTACAAAACCTTTTGCATTAAATTCTCTTCTATCAATAACACCAGATCCTGTCTTTTGGACCGATCTTTACCACTCATCGTCACCTCGGACTTGATCCGAGGTCCAGGGTTAAATCTTCTGAAAACTGTCGGAACCACCGATCCCCTGGATTCCGGCTTATTTTCAACCCGAAATTGAAGGCTCTGAAAAACCTCTGTCATTCCGGGCTTGACCCGGAATCCAGGACCATAAGTACCTATGGAAGTGTAGATCCTGAATCAGGTTCAGGATGACGAAGAGGAAAGTTTTTAGTTTTTGAGAGCACTCAATTTGGATTCAACGGTTTTTATCGGGAAAGCGCTATCTACTACCTTCGATCCTCCCCGACCACATCATCGTTGACAAAGACGTTTGGCGGGGCCAAACCTACCGAACTTTCAAAGCCTCCGTCATTGTGGACTTGATCTGGAATATCCAGAGCTTTGAATTCCCATCGTACCGTGGATTGTCAAGTTTAGGATTACGAGGAAGAATCTTTTCAGTTTTTCAGAACACTGATGGGGTTTGTAATATTGAAGAGGAGCCTCCTCCCCTTCGGAAAAGAGGCATAGTTATTCGCCCAAACGAAGCTGAAGTTAAAACTCAGCACCGTCAATATTCCATGTAGATACCGCCCTGAGTTGCACTCCACTGAACCGTACACTCTTTGAC
>JALWNT010000051.1 GCA_027080995.1 Campylobacteraceae bacterium
CCTGTTTTTGCGGAATAATCCTCTTGATACGCTTCTGCCCTGGAATCTTCAAGACTTGACCGGGCTTAATGACATCGGTTGGTCTCAAACCGTTGAGTCCCATTAGGGTATTGAGAGAAGAACGATACTTCCTGGCGATAGAAAAAAGTGTATCCCCCTTTTTGACGACATACTGTGTCGAAACTTTCTCCGCATTCTCCACCGTCGAATGCTTTTCTTTCTTTCTGATCTTTTTCGAAGAAGCCCTCGCTTTGGAGTCCTTCTTTTGAGAGGGAAAGGAAACTGTAGGGATTTTCAATGTCTGCCCGACACGGATCAGAGCATTTTTTTGCAGTGCGTTTTCTTGTAACAGTGCAGCTGTGCTTATACCGAATTTTTCAGCAATTTGAGAGAGAGTATCTCCCGCTTGTACATTGTAGGTTTTTTGCGCCTCTCTCTTTTTCGACGCATTTCCCGGGGAGGATGGCGGTTTTTTCTCCCCTCTTGAAGAGACAACGGGGATTTTTACTTTCTGTCCCGGCCGCAGTAGGCTCTGTGAAGAAAAACCATTGATTTTCTCGATCGCCTTGACGGAGCAGTGGTATTGCTGAGCGATACCCGAAAGCGTATCGCCCGATTTGATCGTATACTCATAAACTTTCGATCCCGTAGTCATAGGCCGCGCCTGAGCGACCTCCGATACCGTGACGCTGCCGACCAGAAGAGAGACAACCCACCATATTCTGTTTATTGACATCTCGCTTTTTCCTTTGGCTGATTCTCTAAGAGAATTACCCAATACTAAATAATATTACTTCACCCAGTATACCACATCCTTCCCTTTCAAGAGACTGAAACGATGGAAGATAAGACAATGAGGCGGAACTATATCAGTTCAATAATAATCGTTGACAAACAAGAGGTTAATCTGCCGAGTTGGTATAATCATCACTGTTTCAGCTGATGGTGCTGTTCGAGCCAAAAATGACAAAAAGGAGAAAAAGTGACAAAAAGCATGATTCTTGTTCTCTTCCTCTTCCTGGGACTGGCTGCCTGCGAGAGTGAGGGACGGAACCCAAAAGCAGATAGTACGAATTTGTCTCATCACCGCATCGAGGAAAAATCGACTCCGTATCTTATGAAATCCTCCTCTTTGTCGACGCAGAAAGAGAAAGATGAAAATCAAACTTTGAAGAGAAAACATTCTCCGAAGGAAACTGAACTGATGCGGGCAATGGGCATTGAGATAAAGGAAGGAGAGATCATCCTCGATACGAAAAAATCGAAACACTTTTTCAAAAAGTTGACTCAGGAGATCAAAAGTTCCATGCACAGGAGTATGGAAAAAGTTGAACAGCACACTCCCAAAGCGGAAGATCTCGGAATACATGTCCAAAAAGATAAAATCACAATCGATTTGAATCGAACAAGAAATTTTATGAAAGAGTGGGTGAAGACGATGAAGGTTCTCGGCGACGAGTTCGATCGCTCGCTCGCACCGAAACAGCCCTAAAAGGGTCTATCAAGCCAATGCGGCCTTGGAGGCTTCGGCCAGTTTGGCGAAGGCGGCAGGATCGTTCATCGCCATATCGGCAAGGATTTTACGATCAAGCTCAATGCCGGCCAACTTCAAACCGTGCATGAAGCGGGAATAATTCATATCGTTGAGGCGTGCCGCCGCATTGATCCGGATGATCCAGAGTTTGCGGAAGTCACGCTTGCGTTGTCTTCTATCTCTGTAGGCATAGACCAAAGAGCGCTCAAGTTGCTCTTTCGCCTTCCTGAAATGTTTGCGGCGGCCGCTATAGAATCCGCGCGCCTGTTTTAGAAGTTTCTTGTGCCGCCGATGGCGGGTCATTCCATTTTTTACTCTCATGTAAGTGCTTTCCTTTACCTTGATTTTCTTTTTTGAAAAGTCAGGTGTCGGACATTCTCTCTGTCCGAACTTACCCCTGATCGGGGGAGCCTGAAGATCATCCCTTGCTTAGGCGATCATCTCTTTGATGTTTTTGGCATCGGCCTTGTCCACATACTTGGGCTTGCGCATCTGACGATGATGCTTGCCGTCGACTTTGGTCAAAATGTGGCTGCGATAAGCGGTTCCGCGCTTGATCTTGCCGCTCTTCTTGACTTTGAAGCGTTTGACGGCGCCCTTGACGCTTTTCATTTTCGGCATGAAGGGTCCTTTCTTCTAAAAATTATTTCCGGCTTTCCTATGGTCGAGATAGAAAATGGGACCGTATTGTACTGTTTTATATTTAAAGGAATTTGAGCTGGCCGGGAGAGTGGGATTCGAACCCACGGTAGCTTTCGCTACGCCGGTTTTCAAGACCGGTGCCTTCAACCGCTCGGCCATCTCCCGGAAATTATATGGAGGAAATCATACGCTGGAGGCGCCACCCGGATTCGAACCGGGGATCAGGGCTTTGCAGGCCCGTGCCTTACCACTTGGCTATGGCGCCGTTTGAAAGAGGTGGTGCCCGGAGCCGGACTTGAACCGGCACAGCCGCAATGGCCGGGGGATTTTAAGTCCCCTGTGTCTACCAATTCCACCATCCGGGCTCCGGGAACACCTGAAGTTTTTTCCGATTTTTATTCTAAAAAGTTATTCTGAATTATGGAGCGGGAGACGGGATTCGAACCCGCGACCCCGACCTTGGCAAGGTCGTGCTCTACCCCTGAGCTACTCCCGCATTAAAATCGGAGTGAGAGTATAGCGAAGATTTTTTTAAAAGGCAATAATCACAAAAAATCCGTTAGCGGCGCTGTGTTATAATCGCTGCATATTCAATACTTCTTAGACAAAAAAAGGATCGCTATGCGCAGTGACGAAATCAAAAAAGGATACGATCGTGCTCCCCATCGGAGTCTACTAAGAGCCACGGGGCTCAAAGAGGAAGACTTCGACAAACCCTTCATCGGTGTCGCCAACTCTTACACCGATATGATTCCCGGCCACTTCTTCCTCGACAAAGTCGCCAAAATCATCAAGGACGAAATCCGCGCCAACGGCTGCGTTCCTTTCGAGTTTAACACCATCGGTGTCGACGACGGCATCGCGATGGGCCACGACGGGATGCTCTACTCTCTCCCCAGCCGTGAAATCATCGCCAACAGCGTGGAGACGATGATGAACGCCCACAAGCTCGACGCGATGATCGCCATCCCCAACTGCGACAAGATCGTCCCCGGGATGATCATGGGAGCGCTGAGGGTCAACGTCCCGACCGTTTTCGTCAGCGGCGGGCCGATGGCGGCGGGCCATCTCGAAGACGGCACCCCCATCGACTTGGCGACCGTCTTCGAAGGGGTCGGCCAGTACGAAGCGGGGGAAATCGACGAACGCACGTTGAGCGAACTCGAATGCAACGCCTGCCCCGGCGGAGGAAGCTGCTCGGGAATGTTCACCGCCAACTCGATGAATACGCTGATGGAAGCGATGGGCATCGCTCTGCCGGGCAACGGGACGATCCCCGCACTGACCCCCGAGCGGGAAGTCCTCTATCGCAAAGCGGCCCGCAGAATCTGTGAAATCGCCAAAAGCGAAGCGGAGACCGAAAGATTCCGCCTGCGCAACATCCTCAACGAAAAAGCCGTCCGCAACGCTTTCGCCGTCGACATGGCGATGGGCGGCAGCACCAACACCGTCTTGCATATGCTGGCCATCGCCGACGAGGCGGATGTCGACTTCAAGATCGGCGACATCAACGAGATCAGCAAACACGTCGCACACATCGCCAAAATCTCTCCCTCCCTGAGCACCGTCCATATGGAAGATATCAACCGAGCCGGCGGCGTCCCGGCGGTCATGCACGAGATGCACCGTCGCCAAGACGACGTCCTGCAGGACAATCTCACCGTCACGGGAGAGAGTCTTTTTGAGAGGATCGCCGACGCTAAAATCCTCGATCCCGAAATCATCCACCCCATCGAAAACCCCTACTCCGAAGTCGGCGGCCTGGCGATCCTCTTCGGCAATCTCGCCGAAGAGGGATCCGTCATCAAAACCGCCGGCATCGTCGGGGAGCGATCCTTCACCGGCAAAGCGATCTGCTTCAACAGCCAGCAGGAAGCGATCGAAGGAATCACCTCCGGCAAAGTCAAACCCGGCCATGTGGTCGTCATCCGCTACGAAGGCCCCAAAGGAGGCCCCGGTATGCAGGAGATGCTCGCTCCGACCAGCCTGATCATGGGGATGGGCCTGGGGGACAAGGTCGCCCTCATCACCGACGGGCGCTTCAGCGGTGCCACCCGGGGTGCCAGCATAGGTCATGTCTCTCCCGAAGCCGCCGAAGGCGGAATGATCGGTCTGCTCAAAGATGGAGACGAAATCCATCTCGACGTCGACAAATATATCCTCGAAGTCCGTCTTAGCGACGAAGAGATCGCCAAACGCCGCGCCGAGTTCCAACCCAAGGTCAAACCCCTCGCAAGCCGCTGGCTCCGACAATACCGCGCACTGGTCACTAACGCCAGCTGCGGCGCGGTTCTCCAAGCCGACTGACTTTTTCTCCGCCGGGAAATTGCAAAACCCCGGCGTAAAAAGAGAAGCCGTTCACCGGCCCTTTTATCTCTTTCCCGAAATTTCTTCCGTTTTTTTCCGCTTAGGGTTGTAGGCGTAGTGCTCCATCTGGTAGCGGTCGTAGTGGTAGATGTCCTTACGGAAATTAAGATAACCGTAAGGGTCGATGAAGGCGGTAAGGTAGGTGATGTCGACGGGGACTTTGTGTTTGAGGCCGATGGTTTTCTTCTCTTTGGTCCCCAGACGCTCCATAATGGCATCGACGTCGATGTTATCGTTGTAGAGGGCGAGGACTTTGAGAAGTTCTCGGGGTTTCTGAATCCGCATACAGCCGTGGCTAAACGCGCGCTGGTTTCGGAAAAAGAGGCGCTTTGTCGGCGTATCGTGGATGTAGACCGAATAGGCGTTAGGGAAGAGGAACTTGATCTTGCCCAGGGCGTTGGAGCTGCCGGGGACCTGCATAAAGTAGTAGGGGATATGCTTTTTGCCGCGATACTGGGCCCAGTCGACGGTTCCGGGATCGACTCGGGGAGAGTTTTCGTCCCAGCTGCGTTTGAGGATTTTGCCTCGGCGTTCGTAGTAGTAGGGATCGCGGATCAGATGTTTGAGCATTTCGTGCTTGACGATGCTCTCGGGGATTTTCCAGTAGGGGTTGACGACGATGTAGCGCATCGTGTTGTGAAAGATCGGCGTGGGATGGTTCGGTTTGCCGGTGATGACACGCATCGTGTCGATCAGTTTGTTCCCTTCGAAAAAGTAGAGGCGGAAAGCGGGGATGTTAAGCTCGATCCGGATCCTGCCCTCCTTGTGCCAGAGCCACTTGATCCGATCGAGGTTGAGCCGCAGCAGTGCGATCTTTCTGCCAACGGGGACATTGAGCCAGCGGCGCGTCTGGCGATCGATGACGGGGCTGCCGGAGAGGCCGTGGCGGATTTTGAAGCGTTTGACCGCTTCCTGGAGGCACTCGTCGTAGAGTCGGGGATCCTCCGGCTCGGAGCAGCCGCGCAGGTCTCCCTCGATACGCAGATGCTCCCGGATCCGGGGGATCGCCGGGCTGCTCTGCCCCGGCCGGATGCTCTTCTTGAAGGCGGGGACGGGCTTCCATCCGCCACGGTTTTGAATCTGCAGGTAGCCGATCAGCTCGCGCTTGAGCCCGGCGTAATGAAATCGGGTCGGTTCAGCCCTGCGAAAGGCATCGCCCAATCGGCCGCTCATTGTCGCCTCGACCAGCAGGGAGCTCGGCGTTACATCGGGGCGGTAGTAGTCCCAACCCACTTTGGCGTCGTATTTTTTCTCCAGCTCTTTGCGTTTCTCATCGAAGGCGTGCCAGTCGATCCCTCCGTAGATCAGATAGTGCATATAGTTGAGATAGAGCCTGCTGAGCTCGAGCTCTTTTTCGATCTTCTCCTTCAGAGAATGCTGCTGACCATAAAGGTCGGCGAGCTCCGCACCAAGGCGCTTCGCGTCCTCGTGCAGCTTCAGGACCGGCGGAACCGTCGGATCGTTTTCGATCTGCCGCAGCAGCGTTTTCGCGAATGGGGTGGGCCCCCGCCGGCCGATCCAGACCGGGGTGTAGAAAAGCTGTCGGTAGAGGCGGTCGAGGCCGGGGTAATCGGCCTTTTTGAGCCGCGTCTGCAACGCCTGCGACGCCCGGTCGACATAGGAGGTATCGGCCGAACCCGTATCGAAATCGAGAGGACCGGCCGGCAAAGTGCCAAGGCAAAGAAGCGAGAAGAGAAAAACGAGTGCAATACGTTTGAGCAGAATCATCGGAACACCGTCTCTTTTTTGCCGATAGTATACCAAAGGAGTCACTCTCCTTTGATCAGTGCGCTGTGCTCCTCCTTCTCCACTTCGATCTTCTCGGCTTCCTCTTTGCGCAGGGCGATAAGCGTCCCGTCCACATCGATCTCCATTGTTTGGCGTGCCAGAGAGCACCCTTTGACCTCCAGCGTCTCTCCCGGAATGATTCCGAAAGAGTGGAGGCGGTGTTTAAGCTCGGGATCGGCATCGATCCGGCGGATCGTCCCCCGGTCCCCTTTGCGCAGTTCGGTCAAGAGCATTCTTTCTCCTTACACCATAAGTTTGACGAGATTATAGGTCAAAAAGCTGAACACCCACGCCACGCCGGTCGTTCCGGTGAAAAGATAGAGGAGATAGAGCCAGCTTCCGGTCTCCTGCTTGAAGACCGCCATCGCCGCAAAACAGGGAACGTAAAGCATCACGAAGACGATAAAGGCCAGAGCCACCGGCAAGGAGACATATTTTTTCAGCTGGGCCTGAAGGGAGTTGGCCGTCGCATTCACCGTATCCCCCAGGGAGTAGAGAACGCCGAGCGTCGAGACGACCACCTCTTTGGCCGCCAGGCCCGCCTCCAGGGCCACCCCGAGCTTCCAGTCGAAGCCCAGAGGGGCGAAGAAGGGTTGGGTGGCCTTGCCCACCTGTCCCAGGTAGCTCTCTTCGAGAAGCTTCTCCTGGAGTTTTCCTTCGAGTGCCGCTTTTTGGGCCGATGAGGCGGCTTTTTCGATCTTCGCTTGAAACTGCTGTTCGATCTCGGGATGTTTGGGGTAGTTGCTCGCAAACCAGATCAAAACCGAGGCGATCAGGATGAAAGTCCCCGCTTTGCGCAGGTAGTCGGCGGATTGGCCGTAGACCACGTGGTAGATCAGCTTCAGGGAGGGCCAGCGGTATTTGGGCATCTCCATCACGAAGGGGTCATCCTCCCCCTTGAAGACGAAGACGCGCAGAAATTTGGCCGCCATCAGCCCGAAGAGCGCTCCCGTGATGTAAATCAGGAAGAGAATGCTTCCGGCGTGCTCGGCTCCGAAAAAGGCACCGGCGAAGAGCACATAGACGGGGATCCGCGCGCTGCAGCTGAAAAAGCCCAGGATGAAAAGGGTGATGAGACGGTCGGTACGGCTCTTGAGGGTGCGGGCCGCCATATAGGCGGGCACCGTACAGCCAAAACCCGTCACAAGCGGGACGAAGCTCTTGCCGTGCAGGCCGAATTTGTGAAAGAAACCGTCAAGCAAAAAGGAGACCCGGGACATATAGCCCGTGGTCTCCAGCAGTGCGATGCCGAAGAAGAGGATAATGATATTGGGCAAAAAGCTGACGACGGCCCCGACGCCTCCGAGGATTCCGTCGGCGATCACCGAAGCAAGCTGGGTATCTCCCAGCAGCAGGCGCGTCTGATCCGCCAGCCAGTCGAAGCCCGTCTGGATCCAATCCATCGGATACTGCCCCAGGGAGAAGGTCAACTGGAAAAGCGCCCACATCAAAAAGAGGAAGATCGGGATTCCCAGGTATTTGTTGATCAGAAGGTTGTCAATCTTCTGCGTCAGGCTTTTGGCGCGCATCGACTTTGTGGAGATCACCTCCATCTTCGCCCCCTTGGCGAAGGCGAAATGTTCGTCGGCGAAGATCTCCTGGATATTTTTTTTGCCGGAGTGGAGGTAGATGTGATCCAAAGCCTCTCGCAGCAGGGGCAGCAGCTCGATCCAGATCGGCTCGTCGTGCATCTTTTTGTAGATCTCGGTATCTTCCTTGAGCAGCCGGATTGCCAAGTGGCGGTAGGGAATCTCGCTGGGGTAGTTGCGCTCCGCGAAGAAGGCGACCAGACGGTCGATCTCCTCCTCGATGTAATCGCTGTAGACGATCTTCGATTCGGTTTGCGGCTTTTTATGGACCGTGACGATCTCTTTTTTGAGCTCGTCGATCCCCTCTTTCGTTTTGGCGCTGACTGCAACGACGGGAACACCGAGGATGACGGAGAGTTGCTCCGCATCGATCTCGATCCCCTCCTGGCGGGCTTCGTCGATCATATTGAGTGCGACGACCATTTTGCGCCCCAGCTCCAGAAGCTCCGCCGTCAGGAGGAGATTGCGCTGCAGATGGGTCGAATCGACGACGTTGACGATGAGGTCGTACTTCTCTTTGAGGAGGAAATCCTTCGTGACCTTCTCCTCCATCGAATAGTCGTTGAGCGAATAGGTCCCCGGCAGATCGATGATGGTGATGTCGTACTCTTCGCACCCTTTCGGATCGCAGTATCGGGTTTCGACTTCGCTGACATCGACCGTCACCCCGGCGAAGTTCCCCACGTGCAAGTGGGCGTTGGAGATGGCGTTGATCAGCGAACTTTTGCCCACGTTCGGCTGCCCGACGAGAGCGACCCGGATCTTTTCTGTCTGCATTCTCTCTTTTTCCTTCTATACAAATGATAATCAGTATCAATACTGACGGGATAATACTCTCTTTGCCTTAAACTTCAATAAACAAAAGGATTCGGGCCGCCCTACCCATCGGGTGGAAGAAAAAACAGACGAAGAAACGCTCAGCCTCTCTTCTTGAGCGCTTTTTCCAGAAGTTTGGCGGCTTTGTCGGGGGAGAGTGCGATGCCGTTCTTTTTCGGCTTGATTCCTTTCTTCCCTTTTTCGAGTTGCTCTTTGGCAAGCGCGCTGATGCGCTTGCGCAGTCCTTTTTTGCGGATCCCCTGCTCTTCGAGGAAGGCATCAAGGGTGATGTAGCCGTCGTCCATCTCCGCTTTTTTTCTCTTTTCACTCTTGAGTGTTTCGGAAGGAATGTCACTCTCTAGCGTCTTCTCATCTTCTTCCGCGATTTCCGCCAGGGGGATCGGCGCCTCTTCCGCATTTTGAATGTGTTCGATCTGAGCGGCGTAGAGGGTCTTCATCTCCCCAAAGGCCTCTTTGAGCAGTTCCACTTCGCTGCGGAGTGTGGAGGTGATCATCTGATTGGTCTCTTTGAGATCCCGGATCGTCTCCTTGAGCACGGCGATCGTCTCCTCCTTGGCGGCCAGAAGCCGGCCGACGTTTTCACTCCCAGGCTCCGTTTGCGCCGCGCCGGCAGGCATATTTTCGGCTGCCTCTTTCTCCTCCACTACCACGTAGATTTTCCCCCCGACATTTTTGGAAGGGAGCAGCCCCTTTTTGATCTTGGCATAGACCGCCTGGCGCGAAATACCCATTTTCGCGGCATAATCGACAGGTTTGATAAGGTTTTCCATCACATAGGACTCCCGGTTGACAATTTTGTCAATCATAACATAAAGAGCGCCTCAAGTAACAGGTCGTGCCCTAAAGCCTCGTGTAAAGCGTCCGTGGCAAATGTCTTCTTGGCAAAAACACCGCTGTCACCCGATAGCTCTGGGAGATCTTGTTCGGCACACTCGACGGATGGCGTAATGTCCGGGGAAAATATTCCCACACAAAGTACAAAATGCCGGAAAGTGAAAAACGTCGGACCGGGAGAGAAACTCTATCGCTGGGTCCCGTCAAGAACGGGGACGAAAAGGCAGGGTTCGATGGCTTCGGAGGTGATGGAGTCTCCGCGTTTGTAGTAACGGGTAAGGATCTGCAATCCCCCCTCGTCCACAGGGGCCAGGAGGATGCCTCCGTCGGCCAGCTGATCGAAGAGCACCTGCGGGACCTTCTCCGCCGTAGCGGAAAAGAGAATCCGCTCGTAGGGGGCGAAATCCTTCCACCCCCGCTGTCCGTCGTCGTAACGGGTAAAGATGTTTTGCATCCCCAGAGCGCGAAAACGCTCCCGAGCTTCGCGCAGCAGAGGCTCGATCCGCTCGATGGTAAAGACCCGTCGGACGATCTTGGAGAGGATCGCCGCCTGGTAGCCGCTGCCGCAGCCGATCTCCAACACTTTGTCGACGCCGTCGAGTTCCAGATGCTGGGTCATTTTGGCGACGGTGAGGGGGGAGGAGATCCACTGCTGCTCCTGCAGAGGCAGCGCATCGAGCGTATAGGCCAGATGCCGAAATCCCGGCGGGACGAAGGCTTCACGATCCACCGACAAAAAGGCCTTTTCCACTCGAGGATCGAGGGGGAATTTCCGTTGGATCTGTTCTACCATTTTACGCCGTTGCAACTCTTTGACCATCGACTCTTCTCCGGGATTCCTGGCGGACCCATATTTTTTAATAGGATTTTATCCACTTTTACGGCACCGGGGGCTTAAAAGACGCTCTCCCGGGCCGTAGAGCACCCTATGAACAAACGTTCACAGGTAAAATTTCCCTTTAGACCATCCGAATATAACGCCGAATCTTCTTCACAAGCCCCAGGTCGAGCTCTCCCCGGATCGTTTCGCTCATATCTTCCAATATCAACCCGCCGTCAGCAGAGGCGATCAGACTGGAGGCGGCCATATCCTCCCGCGCGCTGTTGGCGACCAACACATAGCACTGATTCATCACCCCCAACGCCCGGGCGAGAATCTCCAGATGACGCTTGCGCGGCAATCCCCACTGAGAGGGGACAAAAATCACCTCACACCCTTCCAGCCGCTTCCAGAGCTCCTTGAAACGCAGCTCGAAGCAGATCAAAAGCCCGTAACGTACCCCGTCGATCTCGAAAGGACGGATCTCTTCTTCACGGCCCGGGACGAGATGGCGATCCTCCTCTCCCAGGAGGAAAAGACGGTGTTTGGCTTGACGGTGGACGACACGGTGGTCGTGGATGACGATCGCTTCGTTGGCATATCCCTCCTCCCGGCGGACCAGTCGGGTGAGGACGAGGATTTGCCTGCCCACCGCCGCACAGAGCCTGCGCTCCGCTTCGTCGCCGAAAGCCACCGCCTCCTCGATATGCTCATAGTCGTAATCGGTGAGGCAGACTTCGGGTGCGACGATCAAATCCCGCCCCTCCTCGCTTTCGAGATAGTGCAGTATCCTCTCAAGGTTCCGCCGATAGGGGTGGAGATTTTTGAGCTGCAGGAGAGTCGCTTTGAGTACTTTCGCCATCGAAGAGCCCTTTCACTATTTCGGTTAAAGGAAAAGCATTATACTATGCGCACAAAGGATGGGAGGGTGCAATGCAGAAGCAACCGACGCAGATTTTTCGAATGCTACTCGAATCCCTTCAGCCCTACCCACGGATGCAGTTTCTGCTCTTTGCCCGGGAGTGGGGAGAGATGGAGGCGACTCTGTTGGAGTTTTGCGAAGAGGAGGATCACTCCCTGATGCTCTACCGCCTCGAGGGACTCGACGAAGGCGCCTTGCCCGAAACTCCCCGGATCCGGCAGCGCCCCTATCGCCGGGAACAGCCGCGCTACAACCTCCAGGGAAAACTTTACAACCACGCCTTCGTCCTGGGTGAGGTCCCGGAAGCTCCCGGGGAGTTCGCGAAAAAGGTCTATACGGGGATCGCCAACGCCGGAGGGCTCTATCTGCAACTCTCCCCCTCCGAAGCGCAGCGTTGGGAGCCAATCCTCGAAGCGAGCAATTATGTTGCATTGAGCCGCATCGATCTGGACCGGGAGAGAACGATGCTCTACGCCCGCAAAATGCACGGCTGGGGCGGTTAAGCCGAAGGAGAACAGTATGGCCAAACAGAGATTTCGGGATGTCAAACAGGGGCGCATCGCCCCGCCGCAGACGCGACAGAAGCCGCAAGGCTCCCGCCGTAGCGGTGACACCCCCCGCAATGCTACGCTCAGAGAACGTTTCAAAGCCTTTCTGACCGACAGCTTTATGATTTTGATGCCGATTATGTACATAGTCTTCTATCTGGTATTCAGCGGACGGGAAGGCTTCGCCGCCCACAAACTCCTCGGCTGGATTTATATCCTCGTTCCCTACATCATCATCACCGCACTCTTTTTGATCAAGAGCGGCCAGACACCGGGGATGCGGGCCTACTCCATCCGCGTCGTCGACGCAAAAAGCGGCAAGCAGCCCTCCGCCGCCGCGATCTGGCTCCGCCAAATCCTTGCGGTCTGGGATTTTCTGCTCTTTACCTGGATCCTCCAGTTCTTCCTCAAAAGCCATCGCACGCTCCACGAGATTCTGAGCGGTACCGCCCTGGTCGAAGCTCCCGAATCCGGAGGCAGTGGCCGGTGAATCCGCCCCCCTCGCGCCTCCCTCTTCTTTTGGGGCTCTTTTATCTGAGCTATTTCGCCCTCGTGGGAGTCTACATCATCTTTCTGCCCAAGATGCTGGCCGCCAGCGGCTACAGCGCCGCAGAGATCGGAGCGGTCTTCGCCGCCTCGCCGACGATGCGTTTTGCCCTCCCCTTTCTCTTCCGGCGGCTCGGTTCCGTCTCCCGGAGGATTTATCTCGGTGCGCTGCTGGGGGCCTTCGCCTCGGCGCTGCTCTTTTTCGCCACTCTTGAGAATTTCATCGCCTTTTTCATAGCCAATCTCCTCTATGGAGCGGCGATGGGGGTCATCCTCCCCTACGTCGATACCCTCGCGCTGCAAACCATCCGCAAGGAGCGCTACGGCCGGGTACGCCTCTGGGGATCGCTGGGCTTTATGGGGATCGCCCTTTGGCTCGGCCACGTCCTGCAGACCCCGCTGCAGAGTCTCCTCTATCTGGCGGGGCTTGCGGGCCTGACACTGCTGACGGGATGGATGCTCGCCCCCTACGACCACGCGCAAGAGGAGGTCTCGGAGCGCGGGGAGGGCTTTTCGCTGCTGCGGCACTGGGCCTTTTGGCTCAGCGCCTTTTTGCTTCAGTTGAGTTTCGGAGGGTTTTACAACTTTTTCACCATCTACGAGACGGCCCACGGAATCTCTCTGGAGATGACCAGCTGGCTCTGGAGTTTCGGGGTGCTCTGTGAAATCGCGATGCTCTACTGGCAGGGGCCTCTGCTGCGCCGCGACCTCCTGGGGCTTCTCGAGTTCGCCGTCGCCACGACGGTATTGCGCTGGGGCATCCTCTGGCTCTGGCCCGACTCCCTGCCGGCGGCCTTCATCGCCCAGTCGCTCCACGCCGTCAATTTCGCCCTCTACTACAGCGCGGCCATCGCCTACATTTTCGAACTCTACCGCCAAAAAAAGCTCGCACAGCAGTTTTTCCTCGGTATCACCTTCGGCCTGGGCGGATCCCTGGGGGCGCTGCTAGCGGGATGGATCTACGAGTGGGCACCGCAGGAGCTTTTCCTCGTCGAAGCCTTCGTCGCTTTCGCCTCCTGGCTGGCGATCCGGCTCCACCGCTACCGAAAGGCGCACTATGGCTGAGCGCACGGCGGTGATTTTGGCCGGGGGGCGCAGCCGGCGAATGGGCCGGGACAAAGCGCTGCTTCCTTTCTCCGATTATGCAACCCTGGCCGAATACCAATATCGACGTCTGCAGCCGCTTTTCGATCGGGTCTACCTCAGCGCCAAAGAGTCGAAATTCCCCTTCGACGCGCCGCTGATCCCGGACAAGCGAAGCGGTCACTCTCCTCTCATCGCTCTCGAAAGCATCTTTGCGACACTCGATCTCCCCGAGATTTTTCTCCTCGCCGTCGATCTTCCTTTTGTCGACACTCCCACCATCGAACGCCTCCAAAGTGCCGCCCGCAGCCATCCGGAGGCACAAGCCATCGTCCCCCGCAGCCCCCACGGACTCGAACCCCTCTGCGCCGTCTACCGCCGGAGCCTCCTGCCCGAAATCCGCCGGATGCTGGAGGAGGACCGACACCGCCTCCAAACCCTCCTCGCCCGTAGCGACACCCTGGAAGTCGCTTTCGATCGAAGTGACCCCTTCGCCAACCTCAACCGCCCGCAGGAATACGAAAAAGCGAAGAAAGTGCTAAGTGCTAAGTGCTAAGTGCTAAGTGCCAGGTTTATATTATCTACCGGAAAGTGTCAAGAAGAAATCCTCAATCGAACCCTCTGAATACTGTTCGAGAGAGGTTTCACTCGATGGCGACAAAGAAGCGCTCAACCCGTGAAACGGGCGCTCCTCCACGGCTTCGCTTCGCTCCGACCGTTTCGGTTCCGAAGCTACAAACGATACGCAGGTATCGTTTGTTGAACGCTTCTCATGTTCGCGACTGCCAGAGTCATCGAGTGAAACCGATTGTTTTTCAAAGGGCTCCATCCTCAATTCTCAACGCAACTTTTGCACTGCATCGTCTCTCCGATCATCGATTTGGAAAAGTTGAGAAATTTCATAAAAAGATCACTGCGATATTTGTCTTTGTGGTGGATGGCGTAGAAGTGCCGCCGACAGTGGAAATCCTCGATCTCCACCTTGTGCAGGCGCCCGTCTTCGAGCTCTTCGCTGACCGCCAGGGCCGAAACACAGCTGATCGCTTTGCCCCCCAGGAGCAGGCTTTTGATCGATTCGGTATGCCCCAGCTCCATAAAGATCTCCAGACGGGGAACCTTCTCTTTGATATAGTCCAGGAAAACCGCCCGTGTTCCGCTTCCCTCCTCCCGTAAGATCCAGCGCTCGTCGGCGAGCTCCTCGATCCTCCATCGGCGGGAAGCGATCCGGGGATTGGCGGTCACGACGATGAGCTCGTCGTCTCCGATGCGCTCTTTGATGAGATCGGGATCGTGCACTTCTCCTTCGACGAAGCCCATATCCAGATCTCCTCTTTTGACCAGCTCCGCGATCTGCTGGGTGTTGCCCTCCTTGAGTTGGACTCGGACATCGGGATAGGTCCCCATATAGCGGCAGGCGATCGGCGGAATGAGGTAGTCGACGATGGTCGTGCTGGCTCCGACGCGCACCGTTCCCTTGTCTTCGGTGTTTTGAAACTCGTACTCGATATCCTCCAGCTTTCGGAAAAGCGGCTCCACCGCTTCGTAAAAATTGCGCCCCACTTCGTTGAGGATCAGCTTTTTGTTGAGCCGATCGAAGAGTGGGCGTCCCAGGATATGCTCAAGCTCTTTGATGGACATCGAAACCGCCGACTGGCTCAGGCCCATACTTTTGGCGACCTGGGTCAGGTGCCCCCGCTCCACTACGTTGAGGAAGATTTCGATCTGTCGGAGAGTGATTTTCATTTGTTCTCTTTTTTTGATGATTTTGGCAAAAATGATTTATTTGATATATTATCAGAAAAACACTACACTTCCAAACATCCAATCAAATTTATTGATCAAAAAGGAACGGTATGGCTTTTTCCCCCGAAAAGAGGAGAGGAACGATCAGCGGCATCGTCTTTGTCGCCCTGGTCGCCGCTTCGGCCACCTACATCGCCGGATTGGACCCCGTCAAAGCGCTGGGCATCTCTCCGCTCGTCGTCGGTATCGTCATCGGTATCTTCTACGCCAACACCCTGCACAACCACTTTCCCCCTTCCTGGGAGACGGGGATCGTTTTCAGCGCCAAGAAGATTCTGCGCTTCGCCATCGTCTTTTACGGCTTTCGTCTCACCTTCCAGCAGATCATCGATGTCGGGCCGGCGGGCTTCACCGTCTCTTTGCTGATGCTCTCGACGACTTTCCTGCTGGGGACCTGGCTCGGGGCGAAGGTCTTTGGTCTCGATCGGGATACCTCGATGCTCACCGCGGCGGGGGCCAGCGTCTGCGGAGCGGCGGCGGTCCTGGCCACCGAGCCCGTCCTCAAGGCCGAAGGGCACAAAGCGGCCGTCGCCGTCTCGATGGTGGTCCTTTTCGGGACGATTTCGATGTTTCTCTACCCGGTGATGTACGCGACCTTCATCGAACACTCCACGGGCTTTTTGCATATGACTCCGGAGCAGTTCGGCATCTACACCGGCGGGACCATCCACGAAGTCGCCCAGGTCGTCGCCGTCCCCAACTCCATCCCCGGCGCCCCCCAGGTGATGGCCAACGACGCCGTGATCGTCAAAATGACACGGGTGATCCTCATCGCTCCAATGCTCATTTTGCTGGGACTCTACCTCTCCTGGCAGGCGAAGAGGACAGGAGGAGAAGGAGCCGCCGTCAAATTGGTCATTCCCTGGTTCGCCGTCTATTTCATCGGAGTCGCCGCCTTCAACTCCTTTCATCTCCTCTCCCAGCCGCTTGTCGAGAAAATCAACGTCGCCGACACTTTCCTCTTGACGATGGCGATGACCGCGCTGGGAATGCAGACCCGTTTCGCCAAATTCAA
>JALWNT010000052.1 GCA_027080995.1 Campylobacteraceae bacterium
AGATACTCGAGAGCTTCCTTGAGCAGCGCAGCGCCAAAATCACCCGCGAAAAGATCCTCAACAAACTCGACTATCTCCGTCTTCAGAATCGACTGGCTCATCTGCAACGCGAAGCCGAGTTGGAATTTGGCCCTCAAAATGAACTCCGATTCGTCCACTCCTTCCCTTTCCAAATCGATCGCTACATATTCAGCAAGCATCTGCTGGTCGTTACCGCTCCGGTGGATCTGCAGGCGTTGCTACGAGAAGACGACGCTACCGTACTCGAAGAATTGAATAAGATGAAAGCGGAAGCGATCGAAGCCAAAGAGAAAGAGATCGCGACTTTCCTGGAAGGCTTGGAGCACAACCGATACCTCAGCCCCGAAGAGCGGATGGAACATCTGCGGCGTTTGCCGATGGAGGGGGAGCTGCACCACACCCCCATCGATTTCGGCATCGTCGAGAGGATCGTCCACTCCTTCGAACCCCGCAGCCATTTGATTCTCGCCGGCGACCATTTCATCGTCGAGCGGGACAAGAGCGTCGACGTCTACGGAACCCCTCTGAGTTATCGGCTCTCTTTGAGCTACGAACGCAACTTCATCTACGCATCAATCTGGCAAAACCGCCCTCTTCCTCTGCGTGAAGACTTTTCGGCGCTCAACGAAGATACCCTCGCCCATTTTCACGTCGCGCTGGGATCCCTCTACGAACGGATGGAGGAGATGGCCGAGGGGCTGGAGGTGGACGAAGCGACCATCGAGCGCTTTATCCTTCAGTTTCTCGAACCGCAACTCATCGCCTCGGGCAAACTCAAAGTCCGCGAAAAGACCCGTCGACGGGTCCTCTACCATTTCGGAGAGTATCTGCGCCCCTTGCGCGAAAAAAAGATGCGCGAAGAGCTCCTGGCTAAGACGATCCGTGATTTCAAGCGGCTCTTTCCCCTCGCCCGCCGCCTGAAGCGCCGCATCACTTTTCACGTCGGTCCCACCAACAGCGGCAAAACCTACGCCGCGATGCAGCGGCTCAAGCAGGCCGAGACCGGCTACTACCTCGCTCCCCTGCGCCTGCTGGCTCTGGAGGGGTACGAAGATCTCAAAGCCTCGGGGATTCACGCGTCGCTGATCACCGGCGAAGAGGAGATCCTGGACGAAGAGTCGACCCACATCAGCTCCACGATCGAGATGCTCAATCCCGAGGTGGAGGTCGACTGTTGCGTCATCGACGAGATCCAGATGATCGACGACCGCGACCGCGGCTGGGCCTGGGCCAACGCCCTCATCGGCGCCCCGGCCAAAGAGCTGATCCTCACCGGATCGGAGAACGCCCTCGAAGCGGTGAGGGAGATCTGCGACTACCTCGGCGAAGAGCTGGAGGTGGTCCGTTTCGCCCGGATGAATCCTCTGGAGCTGATGGAGCGCCCGCTCTCCCTCAAAAAGATCAAGCCCCACACCGCCATCGTCGCCTTTTCGCGCAAGGAGGTGCTTTCGCTCAAACAGCAGCTCTCTTCCCGCTACCGTGTCTCGGTCGTCTACGGCAATCTTTCGCCGGAGGTGCGTCGGGAGGAGGCGCGGCGCTTCCGGGAGGGGGAGAGCGAAATCCTCGTCGCCACCGACGCCATCGCGATGGGGCTCAATCTGCCGATCCGCACCCTCCTCTTCGCCCGGGACAACAAATTCGACGGGCTTCGGCGGCGGGAGCTGGAGACCTCCGAGATCCTTCAGATCGCGGGGCGGGCGGGACGCTACGGACTGCACGAGCACGGCTACGTGGGGGCATTGGATGCCGGAGCGCTCCAGACGATCGCGCGCAAATTCCATGCGCCTCTGCCTCCGATCCGATTGCCTCTGTCGGTGATGGCAAGCCTGGAGCACGTCCTGCTCATCGGAGAGATCCTCGAGACCGACACGCTGCGGGAAATCCTGGAGTTTTTCGCCCAGAATATGGAGTTCGAGGGACCGTTTCGGGCGGCCAACATCGAGTCGATGCTGGAGCTGGCCGCCATCGTCGACGAGTACGAGCTGGATCTGCGCTCGCGCTATCACCTCGCTTGCGCTCCCGCCAGCCTCGGCTCGCCCTACATCGAATCGGTCTACCACCGCTATCTGAGCCACCTCGAAAAAGGCGAAACGGTCCCCTACATCCCGCCCCGGGAGCTTCCGCGTTACGCGCATACCAACGAAGAGCTTCTGCACGCAGAAGACCGGGTCAAGGAGGTGTCGCTCTATCTCTGGCTCTCCTTCAAGTTCCGCGAACTTTTTCCCGATATCGAAAAGGCGCAGGAGGCCCGCAGGCGCCTGAACCGTTTCATCGAGCAATCCCTCCAAAAAGGGGATTTCGTCAAGCGCTGCCGTCGCTGCGGACGGGAGCTGGACTTCAGCTACCGTTTCAGCATCTGCGAAAGCTGCTACCAAAAAGGCAAGCGGGGCCAAAGCCGCAGCTGGAGAAGACGCAACGGTTGATCCGTCGATCCGCTGCGGCAACAGAGATCAAGCAGTTTCCAATCGAGAATCTGGGATAATCCGGGATTCCAACAGAAAGTTTTGGCATATGTCCGACATCCGATACGATCGACTGCATGACGACTACGTGATTATCGCCCCCGAGCGTCTGCACCGCCCCGACTGCGCTCCCGATCAGCGTATACAGAAGGGGAGAAACCCTTCCCGTTGTCCTTTCTGCGAAGGGCATGAGGCGATGACCCCTCCTGAGATCTTCGCACTGCGCGACAAAGGTGAAGCCAACGCTCCGGGCTGGCGGACTCGGGTCGTCCCCAACCTCTACAAGGCCGTTCGCATCGAAGCCCCCTGGCAGAGTCACGCGCGAGGACCTTACGATCTCTGGGAGGGATTCGGCGCCCATGAAGTGATCATCGATACTCCCCGGCATCTGCTACGGATGGACGACTGGACTCCGACCGAACGGTGCGATTGGCTATCGACTCTACGCAGCCGCCTCGTTGATCTACGCAAAGATTTGCGTTTGGTCCATTTTTCGCTTTTCAAAAACCACGGTCGCTACGGCGGCGCCACCCAGAGCCACCCCCACTCCCAACTGATCGCCCTACCTGTCGTCCCCAAAACTTTCTTGAATCGGATGCACACGGCCCGACACTATCGGCAGACTCACGGGCACTCTCTCTTTCAGGGAGTTCTCGATTATGAAGAGGAGAGCGGTGATCGGATCGTCGTCTCCGACGGGCAGTTCGTCGCTTTTTGTCCCTACGCGTCGCAGTACGCTTTCGAAGTGCAGATCCTGGCCCGTGGTGAAGGAGTCGCTTCGATGGCCGATCTGGACGGATCCGGGATCGAGGCGTTGGCGGAGACGATCGGCAAAGTGGTGGCGGCGCTCTATCGGGAGTTGGGAGATTTCGATTTCAATATCCTCTTCAACACTCCCCCGATGCAAAAAAACATCCAGACCGACGAATGGTTCGACGAGATCCCGCAGTTTTGGCGCCTGGGGGTCCGCATCCTCCCGCGTCTCTACAACTGGGGAGGCTTCGAACTCGAAAGCGGAATGCGGATCAATCCCGTCGTCCCGGAAGAGGCGGCCCGATTGCTGCGGGATGGAAAATGAGCTTTTTATACTCTAAAAAAGTTTTTCTTCTTCTCTTCATCTCTTTTGCGTCGATGTCGAGCACTTTGGCCGCATCCGACGGCTCTACCGGGGCAGACGACAAGAAATATTTCGTAGATATCCGGCCCGCCGGCAAGCCTCTGGGTCCAGGCTCGATGATCACTTTTACCCTGCCCGATCAATTCGGCCGCTCCCATACCCTCTCCACCGGTATCCGCATCCTGATCTTTGCCGACAGTAAAAGGGGAGCCAAACTCGTCGAAGCGGCCCTCACCCGACACCCGAAGGGCTTCCTCGAAAGTCATCGAGCCGTCTACCTCGCCGATATCAGTGCCATGCCCGGTTTGATTTTCCGCCTCTTCGCCCTCCCCTCGATGCGCAAAACCCCCTATCCCATCCTCCTTCTGAAAAACGCGAAGATGGGAAAACGCCTGGCCCAAACCGTAGTAGATGGCAAAGTGACTGTCCTAACGGTGAATAAAAGGCGTGTGAAAAAGATTGAAGTGGCCGCCGATATCTCTACTGTCGAGAAGTTGCTGAAATAAAATAGCTCCGAGCTGATCAAAGCTCTCGGAATATCTCGTTCCAAACTTGTCGGAAC
>JALWNT010000053.1 GCA_027080995.1 Campylobacteraceae bacterium
AAAACATTGTAGTATTTAAAGCTATACGCATTTTAAATGTAACATTTAAAATATTTTTTTCATGCTCTTTATCTTTTATGATCTCTTGTAGATAATAGTTTTCAAATCCCATATTGGCAAGTGTCTGTGCAAAACCCGTCACAATCATTGCCATTAATAAATATCCATAATCTTCAGGAAATAGAATTCTGGCCAGTACAATCGAACCGATAAAGGTTATAAGTTTAGAAAAAAGATTCCCTAAAAGGATATATTTCGCAGATTCTCTCGCTAGAGACATAGAACCGATTACTTAACTATTTTAAAATAATTGATGAGATATTTTTCACAATCTGGCATCTACTCTCTCTTTCTTCAGCGTCCCCTTGATATCAAAAACAACAGTTTTGTTTGAAGTATTCAAATCTATTTTCTTGAATTCGTTGTGAGCCACGGCGATGACAACTGCGTCGTAATTGAGAATTGAGAATTGAGAATTGAGAATCAAATCAATACCATATTCTTCTTTGACCTCTTCGGGATCGGCCCAGGGGTCGTAGACGTCGACATTGCAGCCGAAGTCCTGCAGCTCACGGATGACATCAATGACGCGGCTGTTGCGGATGTCGGGGCAGTTTTCTTTGAAGGTGATGCCCAGGACCAGTACTCTGGCCCCTTTGACGGTGTGGCCTTTGTGGATCATCAGTTTGACCACCTTGTTGGCGACGTGGATGCCCATATTGTCGTTGATCCGACGGCCGGAGAGGATCACTTCGGGATGGTAGCCTACCTCTTTGGCTTTATACGTCAGGTAGTAGGGATCGACTCCGATGCAGTGGCCGCCTACAAGGCCGGGCTTGAAAGGCAGGAAGTTCCACTTGGTCCCTGAGGCGGCCAGGACGTCGTGGGTATCGATGTTTAGCTTATCAAAGATAAGAGCCAACTCGTTGACGAAGGCGATGTTGATGTCGCGCTGGGCGTTTTCGATCACCTTGGCCGCTTCGGCGACCTTGATACTGGGGGCCAGGTGGGTACCGGCGGTGATGACACTGGCGTAGAGTGCATCGATCTCTTTGGCGATCTCGGGTGTGGAGCCGGAGGTGACTTTGAGGATTTTGGTGACGGTGTGTTCTTTGTCGCCGGGGTTGATGCGTTCAGGGGAGTAGCCGCAGAAGAAACCAATGGTTTCTTCTGCGGATGTTGGATGTTGGATGTTGGATGTTGGATTATTTGATGATATATATTTGAGGCCACTGACCTTTTCGAGGATGGGGACGCAGACCTCTCCGTTGGCGCCGGGGTAGACGGTGGATTCATAGATGACGATGTCGCCGGCTTTGAGAACTTTGCCGATCGATTCGCTGGCCTTTTTGAGCGGAGTGAGGTCCGGGGTCTTGTGCTCGTCGATGGGGGTGGGGACGGTGACGATGTAGACGTTACATTCTTTTATATCATCCAGCTCGTTGGTAAAAAGCATTCCGTTATCGATGGCTTCTTTGACCTGTTCGTCACTGAGCTCCAGGGTCCGGTCGTGTCCTTGTTGCAGTTCGTTGATGCGCCACTGAGCGATGTCGAAGCCGACGACCGGGTATCGGAAGCTGAAAGCATGGGCCAGGGGGAGGCCGACGTAGCCGAGGCCGATGACGGCAATCTTTTTTTTATCCAACTATGACTCCTCCGAAATCATTTTGATATTGTATATCTAGACAAATCCTGGCTCTAAGTCAGAATGGTATATACAGTTTTACCCTCTTTCTCAGATAGATAAATCTAAACAATTGTATCAAAAATCTGTCGTTTTACCGATAGTTTTACGCATGGGGGTAGCAGTCGATGCCTTCACTTCGAATCATCCAAAGTACCCATCGGTAACCGACCCAGAACATAACTAAAAAGAACAAAAGCGGTAGTGTCTGATCAATATTTTTGGGGAGCAAAAGCCCTATTGCGGTGAATGGCATTTGCAAAAGAAGCATTGTAAAGACTGTTCTAGGGACACTGCCGCTACGAAGAAGCAAAAGATGATGGAGATGACAGCGATCGGGTGCTGTGGCGGATCGGCCGTGGGTTTTACGTCGGAGCATCGCAATCAGGGTATCGAGGATAGGAACAGCTCCAAGGTAGAGGACTGAAATCGAGGGGAGGTACTCCAGGGCTTGAATCGACAAGATCGAAATCAAAAACCCTAGAGTCAGAGAACCACTGTCGCCCATGAAGATTGCTGCCGGATGCCTGTTGAAAAATAGAAAGGCCAAAAGAGCGGCCAGAAAAACGGTACTTAGTTCAGTAAGGAGCGGATCGTGGTGTCTCCACCCCAGAAGGAGGAAGGATCCGAGGATCAAAATCCCGAGACTTCCCGCCAATCCATCCAGGCCGTCAATGAGATTCATCGCGTTGGTAAACCCCGCCAAGGCAAAAAAAGTGAAAGGAATCGCCAGAAAACCAAAGTGTATCTCCACTCCAAAATAGCTCCCTACTGCGTCGATCAGCATTCCGTCATCCCAAAGAACGAGAGTGGCCAAAGCGATGACAAAGAATTTGAAACGCGGCGAAACATCGTGCCGATCGTCTAGGATCCCCACTGTGAGGATCAAAAATATCGAGAGAAGGATGGGAAGATGATGCATCCAGAACATCGCATGGAAAATCAGTAGAGCCGAAAGTGCCGCCAGTGTAAAGGAGATACCAGCACCTCGAGGAATGGAGACATGGTGGACACTACGAGAGTTGGGTGTGTCGATGAGGCGTAATGTGTGAGCGTATCGAATCAGGAGAATCGTCCCTGTCAGTGACGCAAGAAAGACATAGAGAGACTCGACAAACAGCATCGGAACAAACCGATCTCTGTTTAGTTGTCAAAGAGATATTTGAGCGTGACGAAAGGCGAAGCGATGTCGGCAATGGTTTTGAAAACCGACGTGAAATTTCCAGTGTTGATCCGGAACTCCTTCCATCCACTGGGCGGGATGTAGATGACATCGTCGGGCTTGATCAAAAGGTTGCTCGCCGCCAAGGTTGTGTAATTGCTCAGATCAATGCGACGGAGCTCGAGATTACCCGCTGCATCGTGTGTGAGGACCATTACCTGGTCACGCAGTGCATCGTCGGTCAGACCTTCACCCACCGCTATCGCTTCGAAGATAGTCGTACGCTCCCGATCGATTGGTACGACGCCGGGCTTCTTGACCTCACCCAGGATGTAAGCCCGTTTGTTGAGGACCTCGAGGTTCAGCGAAGGGTCCTTGAGATATTTCGCATACATATTTTCCAGTTTGCGGGCCGCTTCGGACTGGGTGCAGCCTGCGATGTGGACGCGATGGATAAGCGGCAGGGAGATGTATCCGTTGGAATCGACAAGGATTCCCTTTTCACTCATGCTAGTCGGTGTCAGATCGGGATATTTATAGACCATGATGCCGACACGGTCGTTGGGTTTGATCCGGTAGTCGTAGTGAACCTTCCCTTTGGGCTTGATCACCACCTCCTGATTGGTCTGAAGCAGTGTACGGTCCCGTCCACAGCCATTCGAAACCAACGCGATCAGCACAATTATTAACGAAACAGATATCTTTTTAAACATTCCCCACCCTTTTATGAAGTTATCTGTTAATATATTAACTAGTATAAAATTAACTTTGGCTGAATTTTAGCTGATCATTAAGAATGTTGTTACGTTTAAGGACAGAATCGAGAAGACCGCTGTTTATGGTTTCACGTAAAAAGTCCGCTTGACGACGATGATGCAGATCACTACCGAGAATATCGATCCAGCCTTTTTCGGAAAGCCAGCGGGCTTTGCGTCGGGCATCTGAACCGTAATGCCCTCCGAAAGAGTTGATGTTGACTTGAAAAGAAACACCCTGCTCCCGTAGACGGCCATAAAACTCCTCGGGATCTCGAACGTAGCGATAGCGCTCCGGATGTGCCAGAAGCGGCCGATACCCCGACGCGGCAATCTCGTAAATAGCCTCTTCGAGATTGAGCGGCGAAGCGTAATAGGATGTTTCGAAGAGCAGATACCCGTTTCCCACGCTGAGAATATCGTTGGTTTTGAGACGGCGGAGCAACTCTTCATCCAGGTAATATTCCGCTGCGGCATATAGTTCGATTTGGATTCCGAAAGTTTCGGCATATTTTCGAAGACTATAGAGTCCGGTCAATATACGTTCGCTGCTGTTACGGTAACTGTCGGCCATCACGTGAGGGGTGATGACGCAGCGTCGATAGCCGATCTTTTCCATGCGCTCTAAAAGATCAAGACTCTCTTTGACACTCTGTGCGCCGTCATCAATACGGGGAATCAGGTGGGAATGTAGATCCGTCCTGAAAGGCAGTTTTTCGGAGGATGTCTGAGGTACGGCATTTCCGCCCTCTTCCAAATCCTTTCGTTTCTTTTTTCCACCAAACCAGCGGCCGATAATCATCGGCTGTCTCCGTAGTACTCTCCATAACCGTATCCATAGTCGTATCCGTAGCCGTATCCATGCTTGGAGACATTGAAATCATTGAGAACAATCCCCATTCCCTTATGATCGTTTTCCCGGTAATACTCGTCAATTTTTCGGAGAAAATGTTTGCGTGAATATCCTGCTCGAAGGATAAAGAGAGTGATGTCGGCTTCACGCATCAAAAGACGTGCATCGGTTACTAGGCCGACCGGAGGTGTATCGAGAAAAACGACATCATAGTGGCGTCTGAGAATACGAAAAACCTGAGGAAGAATCTCTCCACCGATCAGCTCACTGGGATTGGGAGGGATCGGCCCTGAGGAGATAATATCGATATTTTCGAATGGTGTGTGCTGAATCACTTCGGAGAGTTTGGCGTGTCCGGAGAGCAGATTGCTTATCCCTTTCTGGTTTTTCAGACCGAAACGCTTGTGAAGCGTCGGTTTGCGCATATCGAGATTGAGAATGACGACCTTCTTGCCCGCCAGAGCCATGATCCCTCCGAGGTTGGTACAGATCGTTGTTTTGCCCTCTCCTCCGATTGTGGAAGTAACCGCCACAATCTGGCCCTGCTCCCGGGTGCTCATGAAAAGGAGATTGGTCCGGATATTCCGAAACGCTTCGGCCGCGATCGATTTGGGATTTTTAAAAACCAGGGGATTCTCGTTTTTAGCTATTTTGAAATGGGGAATGGTTCCCAGAATCGGAACATCGCACAACTCTTTGATCTCTTCTTCGTTTTTGATCCGATCGTCGATCAGCTCACGGCCAAAGGCATAGGCAACACCAAGAATCAACCCGAGAATCAATCCGACGAGAACGATAAGTTTGCGTTTTGGTTTTACCGGGGCACTCGGATAGAGGGCCGTATCTACAATCCGGTTGGCGCTGACGGTGGATGCTTTTCGGATTTCGGTCTCCGTCTTTTTCTCCATCAGATAAGAGTAGAACTTTTCGTTGGAAGCAAAGCGACGCTGAAGCGCGAGGAAATTTCTCTGGTCCTCGGGAAGTGAGCTGAGCTCCCGATGAAATTTACCCATTTGCAGACGGAGAAACTTCTCTTTTTCTTTAACGCTTTTATAGAGATTGCTGACCGATTGAATAATGATCTGTCGTAACTGATTGATCCGTGTCTGGAGCTTCTGGATCTCCGGATAGGCGGAGGTATAATCGCGCAAAAGTTCTTTTTTCTTGAGAATCGCATCTCGCAGATCACTGATCAAACCGGCGAGAGCTTCGTCTTCGATCCCGATGCCCGCCAGAGTCAAGGTTTCGAGATCCTGTCCTTTTTTGACTTTGCGAACCAAAGAATTAAGGATATCCTCCTGTAGACGTAATGTGGCAAGTTTCGATTCGTACTCGCCAAGTTTTTCAGAAAGTCTCTCCACCTTTTTATCTACATTGATGGTTTTTGTCTTACGCTGGAATGCCTCCAGGTTGGCAGCGGAAACTTTAAGGTTTTCCGCCAGTGTCTTGAGCTGGGAATTGATAAACTCCAGCGTCTTTTCCGCCTCCTGGGTCCGACGTTCGATGTTCTGGCGGAGGTAAGCCTTCGTCAGGGCATTGACAAACTCCTGCGTACGCAAAGGGACCGTATCCTGAAAGGAGATTTTGATCAGTGTCGCCCGTTTGGAGACCGGTGCGGTATGGACACGGCCATGAATGGCAGCAGCCAAGCCTTTGGGATTGTCTATACGGAAGATATATTCACTTTCCGTCATTTTTATGCCGGGTTTGCGACGGACAACCAAAACGAAATCTTTGGTATGTATCTCTTTTCCGTAAAAATGTACACGGTTGTATGTCTTCTCTTTCCCTCTTTTTTTGTAAGTGGCTTTCAGGCGAAACTTTTCTGCATTGATGGGGTAGAGATGAAATACGATCCCAAAGCCTTTGGTCATTTCGACACTGAAGGGAGAGTTTTTGTAAAGTTCGAGCTGTTTAAAGTTTTTTCGGATGAAATAGTGATGGCTAAAATCCACCATTTTCAGAGCTTTGGCTGTTACGAAGCGGGAACGGATGATCTCCATCTCCGTATCCAAGCTACTGGCCGATCCACCGGACAAGGCCGAAGAGACGGCATCCTGCCGCCCTCCCCAACCCCAGGGGTTTTTGACCTGAATCTCCACTGTCGATTGTGCTTGATAGATGTTGGGTTTGAAATAGGCCAATACGGCGCTGATGAGAATCCCCAAAAGTGTAAATACCAGAATAGCCCAGCGATGGCGGTATAGAGTACCGATCACTTGCCGGAGATCGATCTCGTCTTCATCAATTTGCGGTCGAATCGTTTCTTTTGACATCAGTCTCTCTTCCCGGAGGTTTTTATTCTATTGATAGAGTATGGTTAGATACGCAATACTCTTTAAATAGATATAGATTTTGAAGATTTTTTACAAGTGTACCTGTTGAAATAATCCGCATATTATAATAAAAGTATCTTAGCCTTCTTCGAAACCCCCTCTCAGCATCGCCACCAGCACCGTGGCGTAGCTCCCTTTGGGAAGTGTGAAGCTCAGCTCGTAGTGGGCCTTCTCCGGAACGTATCGGCGCCTGATCTCCTCGGGATAGACCCAGGCGTAGCGGCGGCTCCCCTGCTCGGCGATCCGTTCGTCGTCGTAAGGTACTTCGACGATCCGGGCGGCCTCCAGGGCCCGCTTGACCTTCCGGCCCGGCAGCAGCCCCGTAGGGCAGCGGTCTTTGGCGGCGAATTTGGCCGCTTCGGAGGCCAGATCTTCGGCGACGAAGAGGCGGCCGTAGGGGTAGTGCATCATCCAATCCCCCTCCAGGATCTTGAAAAAGTGCTCCTGCCCTTTCGTCCCCCTCAGCGTGCCGGCCGGGAGTTTTTCGATCCCTTCCACTTCTTTCTCTGCAAACTCTTCCAGCAGACGGCTGATACCGATGCGGCGGCTGAGCCAGTCGTTGAAAAGTTTGCTTTGATAAGCGCTGATGAGAAACTCCCGCATTTTGCGCTCCCGGATACGGAGTTTCCCCTCCACAATGGCCTTTCCCTCCTGCCAGTTGTTTCCCTCAAGCCCGAAACGCTGTTCGCCAAAATAGTTGGGCATCCCGTTCTTTTCGATCCAGTCCAGGACCCGATCGATCTTCTCTTTCTGGACTCCCAGCACCTTTTTGAAACGGAGACGAAAGCGGTTGCCTTTCAGGTGGCCGACACGGAGTTTGTTCTCGTGGCGGGTCAACTCCAGGATCTTGACCCCCTCGTGCTCGAATCTCTCCAGCTCTTTCTCCACCGACGCGGGCAGCGAGATATACTGGGTCGTCAGGGCGTGTTTGTCCTTGAGCCCGGCGTAGCCGATCTGCCGCCTCGGGATCCCCAGACGGTTGCTCAGCAGATCGGTCAGTTCCCAGGTGCTTAGCCCCTTTTTGCGCACCTGCACGATCAGATGCTCTCCGCTGCCGGAAAACTCATAGAGCGGGATCTCCTCGACGGTGAAGTCCCTGGGAGAGGGATTGAAGACGAAGTCGTTTTTGACCGACAAAGGGAAAAGCCAGGAACTGGCAATGTTGGATTTTGGATTTTGGATTTTGGATTTATGGGTTTCGTTCAAAAATTTTCTCCTCTTCCACATTTTATTAACCCGGCAGGTTTTTTCCAAATAGGAGGCGGGACTTCAGTCCCGCAATGCAGGGCTAAAGCCCTGCCTCCAATCTTGGAACAATGTCCGCCAGAGTAATATATTTTCAATTTTTTTCATGCGGTTTTAGTTCCTTTTTGAGATTTATACTTCGTTCCAGGAGGATGAATATATGGGAATGTCACAGTTGGGTTCGACCAAAATGCGATAGCATCCTTTTCTGCGTGTCGCCAGGAATCTTCCGGAGAGATTCTTTTCCAGACGAAGATTTCCGGCACCATTCCCCTCTTAAGCAATTCTCTGATCCAAACATACACCGCTCTACTATCTCCCTTTTTGGCACATTCGATATGCTCGGCCAAACGGATCTCTCTGCGTTTATGCGTTTTGCCGATGTAGCGTAAGATCCGATTGCGTGGATCGACCAAACCGTAGATGAGATATCTTCCTACACGAACAGACATTTTCGAATTAGGGCTGCCAGAAGGCACATACATCCCCCTCCTCCCGCTTGGGATCGAGCCACTGCTTTAAAAACTTGATCCGCTCCTCGGTCAGCGACGCTTTGAGATTGGCGAGGCACATGGGCAGGACCGAACCGTACTTTTCCGGGTGTTCCAGATACCCCGGATAGGCCATTTCGATCTCGGCATCCCGCATGGTGATCCAGGCCCTCTGGGCCTTTTTGAGCGCCCGGATGAAACGGGGATATTTTCGATACCGCTTGAGAAGCTCCCGATAGATCCGGTTGAGCTTGCGATCGGCTGACTGAAAATCCTGTGACGCACACGCGTTCATCGCCCCCTGAGTCATCGCCCGATCCCAGCAGGACGAAGCGTTTGGTTGAGCCGATTGAGCGGACAAAACGCCGACCGAAACCAGTGCCACGATCACCATTCGTTTCATTCTTTTCCTTCTCCTCATTTCTTGGGTTTTCGTGAAATGGCAATCCCACGCTACACAATTACTCCTCACTCCTCTCTCCTAACTCCTCACTCGAAGAAAGACTCCGCTTTCCATATGCCCCGTATGGGGAAACTGATCGAAAAGCGCCGCCCTCTGCACCTCGTGGCTAATGTTCAGATGTTCCAGATCCCTCGCCAGGGTCTCGGGGTTGCAGGAGATGTAAATGATATTTTCGAAGGTAGAGATCAGCTCACGGGTCGCCTCATCCAGCCCAGCTCTGGGGGGATCGACCAGAACGCAACGAAAATCATATTCGTCAATATCAATTCCCTTCAGCCGATTGAAACTCCGCTCCTTGCGCAGGGCGGAGGTCATCTCCTCGGAGCTCAGCCGGACAAAGGCGATATTCTCCACCCCGTTGAGGGCGCAGTTCTCCTTGGCCGCTTTGATGGAGTTTTTGCTGATCTCGGTGGCCAGCACTTTGTCGAAACATTCCGCCGCCAGAGGGATCGTGAAGTTCCCCAGTCCACAGTAGGCCTCCAGCAGGTCCCCGCCGCCCGCTTCGGCGGCGTGGGCTTTGGCCCATTCGATCATCTTCATATTCACAAACGGATTGGGCTGAGTGAACCCTCCCTCGTAGTGGCGATATTGATATTTTTTACTATCAATCTCCAGGACCTCGGTGACAAAATCCCGGGAGAGGACTAGCCGCTGCTTGCGGGCCCGGCCGATAATGGAGGCGCTCAGCTGTTCTTCAAGCGCCCGGGCCTCCCGTTGCCATGCTTCATCGAGCTGCCGGTGGTAGAGCATCGTGATCAGGCACTCCCCCGTCGTCGCCGCCAGAAACTCCACGGCAAAAAGTTTCCGGGAGAGAACCTCCGATCCGTTGATAGCCTCCAGCAGCGGCTCCATCCGCTCCTCGATGGGCCGGATCACCTTGGGACACTCTTCGATCACTACGCTGCCGTCTTTGCTCATATTCCCCATGGCGTAGTCGCAGCGCTCCCCATCGTGCCAGATCCGAAACTCGGCCCGGGCCCGGTAGTGCGTATCGGGCGAAGAATAGGTTTCGATCTCCCCTTCATAAAAAGGTGCGAGCAGTCCCGCCAATCTGCGGTGTTTCTCCTCCAATTGTGTCTCGTAGTCGATCGCATAAAGTGTGCAGCTCCCGCACTCCCCGAAATGTCGGCATTTCACCTTAAAACCCTTTGGATATAATTGCTTTATTTTCAAGATTTTACCCAAAGGAAGTTTCGATGTCCGTATCCGTCGTGATCCTCGCCGCCGGGAAAGGGACCCGGATGAAGTCCAAAACCCCCAAGGTCCTCCATACCATCAGCGGCAAACCGATGCTCTTTCACGCCCTAGACGCCGCGACGAAAATCAGCGACGATGTCACCGTGGTGCTCCACCATCAGTTCGACCGGGTCAAAGAGGCTGTCGAGAACGAATACAAGCGGGTACATATCCACCGTCAGGATGCCGAGAACTACCCGGGCACCGGCGGGGCCCTGCGGGGGATCGATTTCCGCCACGATCGGGTGCTGATCCTCAACGGCGACATGCCCCTGGTGACCACCTCCTCCCTGCTGCGATTGACGGATGCCGGCGGCGACGTGGCCATGAGCGTCATCGATCTGGAGGATCCCAGCGGCTACGGACGGGTCGTCATCGAAGGGGGCGAGGTCAAAGAGATCGTCGAAGAGAAGGACTGCACCCCCGAACAGCGCCTCATCCACACTGTCAACGCCGGGGTCTACTGCGTGCGGCGTGAACTGCTGGAGCGCTACATCCCCCAACTCTCCAACGACAACGCCCAACAGGAGTATTACCTCACCGACATCGTCAAGATGGCCGTCGACGAAGGGCGCCACGTCAAACCGGTCTTCGTCGAAGAGGAAGAGTTCAAAGGGGTCAACTCCCGCGTCGACCTGGCCCACGCCGAGGAGATCATGCAGCGGCGGATCCGCCGCTACTGGATGATGGAGGGGGTCACCATGCGGCTGCCCGAGACGATCTACATCGACTGCCGGGCCGAGTTCATCGGAGAGTGCGAGATCGAGAGCGGCGTGCAGATCCACGGCCGCAGCCGGATCGAAAACGCCCACATCAAGGCCCACTCGGTGATCGAAGATGCCGTCATCCGCGATAGCAGCGTCGGCCCCATGGCCCGCATCCGCCCCGGATCGAACCTCTCTCATACCCAGATCGGCAACTTCGTCGAAGTGAAAAAATCGATCCTCAAAGGGGTCAAAGCGGGCCATCTGAGCTACCTGGGCGACAGCGAGATCGGCGAGGGGACCAACATCGGAGCCGGCACCATCACCTGCAACTACGACGGCAAGGCCAAATACAAAACGATCATCGGCAAAAACGTCTTCGTCGGCAGCGACACCCAGCTCGTCGCCCCCGTGACGATCGAGGACGAAACGATCATCGCCGCGGGGAGCACCGTCACCCGGGACGTCCCCACGGGCGCACTGGCCATCAGCCGCGCCCCGCTCAAGATCGTCGAAGGGTTCTACCGGAAATTTTTCAACAAAGGACGCCAATGACACCCCCCGTCGATCTGAGCGGACGCCGGATCCTGCTCGGGGTCACCGGCTCCATCGCCGCCTACAAGTCCTGCGAGATCGCCCGTCTCTTCGTCAAGGCCGGCGCCGAGGTGCGGGTGGTGATGACCCCCGCCGCCGAACGCTTCGTCTCTCCACTGACCTTCGAAGCCCTCACCCGTCAGCCTGTCCTGACCGAAAGCGGCGAGAGCTGGAGCGATGATCGCAACCACATCGACACCGCCAAATGGGCCGAAGCCTTCGTGATCGCCCCCGCCACCGCCAACACCCTCAACAAACTCTCCAAAGGAATCGCCGACAATCTGCTGCTGCAGACCGCCCTGGCCTACGCCGGTCCGTTGCTGGTCGCCCCTGCGGCCAATACGCAGATGCTGCGCAACCACTACACCGAAGGGTCCCTGAAAATGCTCAAGGTCAACGACGTCACCGTCGTCGAGCCGGTGGAGAAGCTCCTGGCCTGCGGCGACGAAGGGAGCGGCGCCCTGGCCGACCCTCTGGAGATCTTCTACCAGACCGCTAGAGCCCTCCTGATCGATGAGTTTTGGAAAGACCGCAAAGCGGTGGTCACCGGCGGGGGCACCCGGGAGGCCATCGACGCGGTGCGCTTCATCGGCAACCGCTCCAGCGGCAAAATGGCCGATGCCCTGGCCACGGCACTCTGGCTCCGGGGCGCCGATATCTGCTATCTGCGCACCATGGCCAACCCGGGACTCCCGGCTCAGATCTACACCATCGAGGTCGAGAGTGCCGAGGAGATGGGCGAATATCTCATCGACTGCATCCGCGTCGCCAAAAAAGGGGTCATGAGTCGCCCCAGCATGAACAATCCCAACCCCGTCGGGATGATCCAGAAGCCCCCCTACCTCTTCATGGCGGCGGCGGTGAGCGATTACCGCCCCCGCTACCCCCAGGAGGGCAAGCTCAAAAAGAGCGCCCTGGGCGAGCACTGGACCTTGGAACTGATCCAAAATCCCGATCTGCTAAGCTCCCTGGACAAAACGGGCATCGTCACCGTCGCCTTCAAGGCCGAGACCGATCCCGAGAAGGGCCGGGAAAATGCCCGACAGCTCCTGGATGCGAAAGGGGTCGACGCGGTCTGCTACAACCATGTCGGCGAGGGCAAAGGTTTCGGCAGCGAAGAAAATGCCGTCACCTTCATCACTCCCGACCGGGAAGCGGAGCTGGCCACCGCGCCCAAAGCGGAACTGGCCTACGCCATTCTCGACGAAGCGAAGAAACTAAGTAATGAGTAACACGCTGCAGCATCTGGCCATCATCATGGACGGCAACGGCCGCTGGGCCAAAGAGCGGGGCCTGCGCCGGACCAAAGGCCACGAGGCCGGCGTGGAGACGGTGCGCCGGGTGACCGAGTACTGTGCTGAAGATCCCGAGATCGAGACCCTCACCCTCTACGCCTTCAGCACCGAGAATTGGAAACGGCCCAGGATGGAGGTGGACTATCTGATGCATCTGCTTGAGAAGTACATCCGCTTGGAGCAGGAGCGCTATATGGAGCACGGGATCCGTTTCGAGACCATCGGGGACCTTAGCCCCTTCAGCGACAAGCTGCGCCGGACCCTGAAAGCGACCCGGGAACTGACCCGCAACAACCGGCAGCTGACCCAGATCCTGGCCCTCAACTACGGAGCGCGGGACGAGATCGTCCGAAGCGTCCGGCGGGTGCTCGAAGCGGGCGAAGAGATCAGCGAAGCGAGCATCGGCCGCCACCTGGACACCCCCTACACCGATGCGGACCTGCTGATCCGCACCAGCGGGGAGCAGCGTCTGAGCAACTTCCTGCTCTGGCAGCTGAGCTATACGGAGCTGGCCTTTACCGACACCTATTGGCCCGATTTCAGTGTCGAAGAGCTGCGAAGCATCATCGACGATTTCAAAGCGCGTCAGCGCAAATTCGGAGGGATATGAGATGGCAGAGACACTGATCTGGACACTGGGGGTCTTCCTGCTGGGGCTCATGGTGGGCTCGTTTCTCAATGTGGTGATCCACCGCACTCCCCGAGGGGAGAACATCGCCTGGCCGGGATCGCACTGTCCCAAATGCGGTGAGAATCTCCGCTGGTATCACAACGTCCCTCTCCTCTCCTGGCTTGCCCTTCGGGGACGCTGTGCCTTCTGCCGCGAGCCGATCTCGTTCCGCTATCCCTTGGTGGAGTTGCTCAACGGTCTTCTCTGGGCGGCACTTTATCTGAAGCTTGCTCCCCAGCTGCAGAACCATATCGACGTGGCGGGGATCCTCTATTTTCTGCTGATCGCCGCCACCTTCTCCGCACTGCTGGCGCTTAGCATGATCGACTTTGAATTTTTTGCCGTACCTGATTCGATCAACCTTTTTGCTTTGCTGACAGCCCTGCTGGCCGCCGTATCCCACGCCTGGCAGGTCGGAGACTGGAACCTCGCCCTGCACGCCTTGCGGGATGCCGTCATCGCCGCCGGCGGCCTCTGGCTTCTGGCCTGGCTCATCGGCAAGGCGACCGGCAAGGAGGCCATGGGAGGCGCCGACGTGATCGTGGCCGGGACCATGGCGGCTCTGTTGGGTTTTCCGGGCTTTTTCCTCGCTCTTTTTGCCGCGGCGATTCTGGCCATCGTCCCCTCCCTTTTGGCCAAGGATACGATGGTTCCTTTCGTCCCTTTTCTCTCACTGGGGACTTTGATCGTCTTCCTCTTTGATCATCCTCTCATCGATTGGCTGGAGCAATATCTCTATGGCTAAGACGCGGCATTTTTTGCTTCAGGCTTTTGTTCGAAAGTTTCTGATCGTCTTTCTCCCTTTTCTTTTGATCGTTTCTCTCGTTTTTCTCATTCAGATCTCGATACTTTCCGCTCGAATCAACCTGGAAAGCGGTGAACTTTTGCGCTTTTTCAGTTATCTGATTCCGGAAATACTTCTCTACACCATTCCTTTCGCTCTTATTGCCGCTTTGGCCAATCTGTTTACCTCGCTCTCCGAAGAGAACGAACTCATCGCCCTTTTTGCCCTTGGCCATCGGCCGATCGACTTACTCAAACAGTACCTCCCCGCCACAATTCTTCTCTCCGCTCTACTGGCGGTTCTCTCCTTGATGCTTTACCCCCAAATGAAGCAAAAGATCCAAATCTTCAAAGAACGGAAACTGGCGGAAGCGACTCTAAAAATTTCTCCCAATAAACTGAGCCAAAGCTTTGGGGATTACCACGTATACGTCGCTGCCCGGGATGAGAAAGGGTATCGGGATATCGTCCTATTCGACAATCACGACCGTACTCGGCAGCGTCTCTTTCTCGCCAAACGCGCCACGGCCCGAAACGACGGAAAACGTTTGGCATTGACCCTTTACGACGGAACCGGAGAGAGTGAAGAGCGTGGTAAAATCGAATCGTTGCGTTATCGCAAACTCACCGTCTATCAATATCCTCGATTTTCCGAACGCTCCTATCTCAATTTTCGCCGCTTCTGGGAGCGTGCCGCAACGGATCGCCATCAACGCGGGAAATTGCTCTATTTTATTTTTATTTCGATCTCTCCTCTCTTTATTCTTCCACTCAGCGCCGCGCTCGGGATTTTCAATCCCCGCTACGAAAGAAACCGTGCAGCAGCCGTGATCTTTTTCAACGCACTGCTCATCTACGTTCCGGCGGTCCTGATCCAGAAGTCCGGAAGTCTCGCGCTATTTGCTCTGCTCTTCGCTGCGGAAGTGCTCATCGTCACTCTTTTGCTTCAACGCAAAGTGCTCAAACGTTTCTAGGAGAGTTCATGCGGATCAAAGCCATCATCGCCTACGACGGTTCCGCCTTCGAGGGCTTCCAGCGCCAGAAGCGTACTCCCCGCACGGTCCAAGGGGAGCTGGAGCGGGCTCTGCACTCCCTGGGGGTCGAAAGCCAAATCATCGGCAGCGGCCGCACCGACGCCGGCGTCCACGCCACGGGCCAGGTGGTCCATTTCGATCTGCCCGAACACTGGGCCGCCCAGCCGCTGAAAAAACTCCAGACCCACCTCAACAACCGCTTCGACGCCATCCGCATCAAACACCTCAGCTCGGCCAAAAACGACTTTCACGCCCGCTACGACGCCAGAGAGCGGATCTATCGCTACATTTTCCGCCCGGAACCTTCCATCTTCGAACGCCGCTACGTCGCCCGGCTCTCTATCGGTGATTGGAAGCTGCTGACTCGGGCGCTGGAGTCTTTCGTCGGCCGCCACGATTTCGGCTACTTCCTCAAAACCGGCTCCCAAACCGCCCACAACGTCCGCACGATCACCCGCGCCTATGCCCTGCAGCGCGGCCCCTACGGCTACATCTACTTTCATGCCGACGGCTTCCTCAGAGCCCAGGTGCGAATGATGGTCCACGCCGCCTCCGCCGTCGCCAACGGAGAACTCAGCCTCGAGCAACTCAGAGAACAGCTAAAACTCCAAACCCGCCACACCACCCGACTGGCACCCCCGGAGGGGCTCTATCTGGCCAGAGTAATTTATGATGATCGGCTCTGCGAAGCCGGGCAACACTCTCTCAAAGGACAATGATCACAATCCGGATGACGGGGACGGCAGATGACTTGACCGAAACTGACGAGCAGCCGATTGAGCCCCTTGCGCTCCTGCGGCAGAAGTGCTCTCTCCAAGATACGATCCGTTTCTTCGGGGCTTTTACTCCTCACGAAACCCAGAAGATTCACGAGACGGTGCACATGCGTATCCACGGCGGCGACTTCCGCCCCAAAGGCGTTTTCCAGGACGATTTTCGCGGTCTTCGGGCCCACCCCTTTGAGCGCAGTGAGTTCCTGAAGCGTCGAAGGGACTTCACCTCCGTGGCGTTCGAGAAGTTCACGGCTTACGTGCCGAATCGAAGCGGCCTTTTTGCGCCAGAATCCGACCGGATAGATCGTCTCCGCGATCCACTCTTCCGAGAGCCTGAGCATCGCCTCCGGAGTATCGGCCAGGGTGAAGAGTCGCTTGCCCGCTTCCAGGGTCGTTTCGTCACGGGTTTGAAAACTCAGTAGAGTGGAAATGAGAATTGTATAGGGAGTCCGCCGATAGGCGTTTTCGAAGCGTTTGGCGGGAGCGTCCCATTTGGGATACTCCGCTCTAAGCAGCTTCAGGCAGTGAAGAAAAGTCTCTTTGGTCACTTTTCGACCGGGATTTCCGCGACGACAACACCGCGCAGATCACCCTTTTTGAAGCCGACCGCCTGATCGTGCGGATATTTTTCGGCCAGGAGTTTGCGGACCTTCGGATCGATCCGATCGACCGGTCCGTGGCACTTCAGGCAACCCTTTTCTACGAAGAGAGGAACATAGACACGGTTGACTCCGTCGGCTTGCACCACCACAGGCTTTTTCTTCAAGGTTCCCTCTTTCGACTCCGCTTCCATCTTTTTCAGCACCTTCAGATCGGTAGCGTCGGGGGCATTTTTTGGATTGCGGATCTTCAGCGCGGTACGGCGGACGCGAATGCCCTCAGGAAACTTCGCATTGATCTCCTTTGTGATGCGTTCGGCACTTTTGGAGCAGAAGTAAGCCGACTGCAGGCCGCTGGGATCATCTTTCATTCTTTTCATAACATTGCTTTTGAGCTCTTTGCCGAGCATCTTGATATAACGGACCCCCTCCATGGCGATCGCTTTCTGATCGGCGGGAGCTTCCGCCGACGCTGTGATCGTTGCGGCGATCACCGCTAGACTGAGAGTAAGTGTCAGTTTTTTCATCGTTCGTCCTTCATATTTTTTGAAGCGATTATAAACAAGAACCCTTAACCAATGATAAAAATTATCATAATCGACGCTGAAGACGATACATCAAAATCGACGCAGCCATCGCCACATTGAAACTCCTGACATCGGGTTCCATCTCGATCTGCAGCACGGTATCCGCTGCGTTTAGGATCTCTTCGGGCACCCCCTCCTCTTCGTTGCCCAGGATCAGCACCCACTTTTCCGGCACCGGGGAGAAATCCGCCAGCGGGATCGCCCGCTCCGTCACCTCGGCGGCCAGGATCCGGTATCCCCGCGCTTTGAAGGCCCGGATCGTCTCCAGAGGATCCTCGTAGATATGAGTCGCCAGCCGGGTGATGTGGCCGGTGCTCACCCGAATCGCCCGGCGCCCGTAGGGGTGAGGCCCTCCGGCGGGCACCGCATAGCCATATACTCCCAGGGCTGCGGCGGAACGGGCGATGGCGCCCACATTTTCCATGTTGTTGAGGCGGCTTAGCATCAACACTTGATCGGGCAGCTGCTCCAACGCAACGCTGGGAGGACGGCGCAGATGAGCCATCACATTGTGGTGGATCCGGTGGCCTACAATCGTCTCTAGAAGCTTGCGCTCACCCAGATAGACCCGGGGAACCCCCGCCGCTTCGATCAGGGAACGCCGCGTCTGCAGATATTCGGGGGTGCACAGCAGACTGAGAAACTCCAAGCCGCTATCAAGGAGCTGATCCACCACTCGGGGCGAGTCGGCCACGAAACCGCCGTCGGCGTCAAAGCGATTCCCTCGCAAGGTCCGATAAGGGCGCAATTCCGGAAGCTCCAGAGAGTCAAGCTCCACAACCTTCATGCCGTTCCTTTGGTTTATCTTTGAGCTTGTCATACTACCAAAAGTTGCCCGGGCCGCCCCTGTGATAAAATAAACATAAAACCCGCAGTATGCGGAAGGTATCTCTCCAGTGAAAAAAGGATCTTTATGTTCGGATTTTACCGTGTGGCCGCCGCCGTTCCCCGTCTCTACCTGACCGATCCGGCCCGCAACGCCGAGGAGGTTTCGGCTCTGTGGCGAGAGGCCGAGGCGGATCATGCCGCCGTCGTGCTCTTTCCCGAGTTGACGCTGACCGGGTATACGGCCGGGGATCTCTTTTTTCAAGAGCGGCTCTACCGGGCCCAAAACGAGGCGCTTGAGCGCCTCTTGCACGAGACCCGTTCCCTGGAGAGTACGGCGATACTGGGCCTCATGCTCCGTCATAGCGATCGCCTCTACAACGTCGCGGCGGTGATCCGCCGGGGTGAGCTTTTGGGGATCGTCCCAAAAAGCTATCTGCCCAACAAGCGGGAGTTTTACGAAAAGCGTCACTTCCAATCCGGCCGGGAGATTCGCGGAGAGGAGATCGCGTTCCTCGGAAAACCCGTCCCCTTCGGTACCGATCTGCTCTTTGAGGATAGACAGGAGCTCTGCATGGGAGTCGAACTCTGCGAGGATCTCTGGGCTCTCACGCCTCCCAGCAACGCCATGGCCGAAAGCGGCGCCACCCTCATCTGCAACCTCAGCGCCAGCAACGAACTGGTCGGCAAAGCCGACTATCGGGCCGAACTGGTCCGCACCCAAAGCGCCCGGCTGGTCTGCGCCTATGCCTACGCCTCCAGCGGCGTGGGAGAGAGCAGCACCGATACCGTCTACGGCGGGGACGCCATGATCGCCGAATACGGCACGCTCCTGAGCCGGGCGGAACGCTTCCGGCGCGAATCGACCCTGATCTTTGCCGAGATCGATTTGCAAAAACTCCGGGGCCTGCGGCTGGCCGAAACCGCCTATGCCGATGCCCCGCGTCACCCTTTCCGACGAATCGCCCTGGGGGAACTGCCCCGGCCTTCGGAGCTGCGGCGCTCTGTCGATCCTCATCCCTTCGTCCCCGCTGATCCCGCTCGACGAGTAGAGCGCTGCCGGGAAATCACCCTGATTCAGGCTCACGGTCTGATCCGACGGATGGAGCAAGCCCGTTCCCAACGGGCGATATTGGGGATCTCGGGAGGTCTCGATTCGACCCTGGCGTTGCTCTCGACGTGGGAAGCCCACAGGATTCTAGAGCGTGATCCCTCCCGAATTTTGTCCGTGACCATGCCCGGTTTCGGTACCAGCGAACGAACCCGTCGCAATGCCGTGGCCCTCTGCCGAATCCTGGGGGTGGAGTTGCGCCAGATTCCCATCCGGGATTTGGCCGCCTTGGAGATGGACGCCGTGGGCCATGACCCCTCCGTGCATGACGTCACTTACGAAAACATTCAGGCGAGAGCCCGCACCGAGATTTTGATGAACCTGGCCAACGAAGAAAAAGGTTTGGTCATCGGCACGGGGGATCTGAGCGAAATCGCCCTGGGCTGGAGCACCTACAACGGGGATCATATGAGCATGTACGCGCTCAACGCCGGGATTCCCAAAACACTGGTGCGCTATCTGGTGGAGTATTACGCCCGAAGCCATCCAGAGCTGAGCGAAGTGCTCCACGACATCCTCGCCACTCCCGTCAGCCCCGAGCTGCTTCCGACCAAAGAGGGAGAAATCGCCCAAAAGACCGAAGAGATCGTCGGTCCCTACGAGCTGCACGACTTTTTCCTCTACCATTTCGTCAAATACGGCGCCCAACCGAGCAAAATCCTCTATCTGGCTTCACACGCCTTCGAGAATCGCTACGATGAAGCGACGATCCGCCGATGGCTGGGCGTTTTCCTGCGCCGCTTTTTCACCCAGCAATTCAAACGCTCCTGCATGCCCGACGGCCCCAAGGTGGGCACGATCAGCCTCAGCCCTCGCGCCGACTGGCGGATGCCCAGCGACGCGGAGTTTGCCGCATGGATCGAAGCGATAGAGACTCAATGAAAGAGTTTCGTGTTATGGATTTTTCCTCGGTCATACCAAGAAAAATCCAAAACCCAATCATCTCAGTAAAATTTGCTACGCAAAACATTGAAAAAGGAACGCTGCATGCAAGAGAATAAAACCGACAAGAACCCCAAAGCGTTCGGCCTCTGGAGTGCCGTCTTTCTCGGGATCGGCTCCATGGTCGGCGCGGGAATCTTCATCGTCATCGGCCAGGCGGGAGCCATTGCCGGAAACATCGTCTGGCTCTCCTTCGTCGTCGGAGGAATCGTCGCGCTGCTAAGCGGTTACTCCCTGGCGAAACTCGCCCTGCGCTACCCTTCACGCGGCGGTATCATCGAATATTTGGTTCAGTGTTATTCAGAGGGGGTCTTTTCGGGATCGGCGGGGGTGCTCTTTTATCTGGCCGGACTGATCGCGATCGCCGCCGTGGCCAAATCTTTCGGGGAGTATCTCGCCGTTCTGGTAGGCCACCACACCTCCTATTGGGTCAATCTCTTCGCCCTTGGAATTTTGGGCTTTTTTACCCTGATCAATCTTCTCGGGGCCAGCCTGGTGGCCAAATCCGAAAATGCCATCGTTTTGATCAAATTGACGGTTTTGGTACTTTTCACCGGAGCGGCACTGCTCTACATTCATCCTCAACTGTTGGCCGCATCCAAAATGCCTCCGATCATCGATATGCTCTATGCCGTGGGATTGACCTTTTTCGCCTATCAGGGCTTTAGCGTTATCACCAACACCGTCGAAGATATGCAAAATCCGGCACGTAATATGCTGCGCTCGATGCTGTTGGCCATCGGGCTTGTCGCCCTACTCTACATCGCTACAAGCATCGCGGTCCTGGGCAATCTTCCCCTTCCCGAGATCATCAAAGCCAAGGATTACGCTTTGGCCGAAGCGGCTCGTCCAGCTTTCGGAGAGTGGGGCTTTCGTATCATGGCGGTAACCGCTCTCATCGCCACCGCCTCCGCCATCAACGCTTCACTCTACGCTACCACACAGATCAGTTATACCCTTGCCAAAGAGGGAAATCTTCCCAAAGTGTACGAGTACAACGTTTTTCGCTCCAACGAGGGGTTGATCGTCAGTGCGCTATTGATCGTCCCGATGATCCTTTTTATGAATCTCAGTCAAATCACCACCGTCGCCGCGCTGGTCGTTCTTATCGTTCAGGGACTTACGCATCTGGGGCATCTGCTCAAGATCCGAGAGACCGGAGCCAACACTTGGCTGGTTGCTTTGGCTGCTTTTAGTATGTTCGCCGTCACGGTCCTGACTCTGATCTACACCCGTCATCAAATGCCCGATATTCCCTATTACATCCTCGGCTCCTTCGCGTTCGCTTTCTTTATCGAGATCGCTTTACGGGCTTTTTCGGGTCGGTCCATCCAAAAGCAGTTTGATGAAGAGGAGTCGAAGCTTCTGCATACCGTTTCACTGATCGAAAAGATGTTGAAGGGGAAAAAGCATTGACACTTGGATAAAACACGCTTTGCATTCACCCAAATTTTGGGTTTAGGATTTCAGGTTCTGAAAAAAGGAGCTACGGGAGTCGAATTGGCAAATGACAAAGCTGTTAGAAAGCCGTCTTCAGCACTCCCGCTGAAAAGGGAGACGAGAGATTCACTTCTGTTCTTCGAGCTCCACTTCAATGGCGATCGCGTCGGTCTCTTGGTGGGAGACTTTGCGGATTTCGATGTTGGAGACCTCTTTGTACTTTTTGATCACCTCGATGATGTCCCGCTTGAGATCCTCCATAAAGGGAAGATCGTGACCGGTCCGATCGGACATGATGGCGATCTTGAGCCTATCTTTGGCTACCGAAGCGCTTTTCTTTTTCTTTTTATTCAACCAGGGAAACATCAGCGGAACAATCCTTTCAGCTTGCCGACCAGGCTCTCTTTTTTGACCTGGGGTTCGACCAGCGGAATACGCTCGCCGCAGAGACGTTTGGCGATACGACGATAGGCGGCACCGGCTTCGGATTCATCATCAAGAACCACCGGATGCCCCTGGTTGGAGGCGTCGATCACCCCTTTGTCTTCGGGGACGATCCCCAGCAGATCGACACTGAGGATCTCCAGGATATCGTCGGTGGCCAGCATTTCACCGCGCTCCACCATCCCCGGATCGACGCGGTTGATGATCAAATGCTTTTTGACCTCTCCGCCCTCTTTGCCCTTACGGGATTTGGAGTCGAGGATACCGATGGCACGGTCTGAGTCTCTGATGGAGCTTACCTCGGGGTTGACGACGATGATCGCTTCGTCGGCAAATTCGATCGTGTGCTCGAAACCGCTCTCGATACCTGCAGGAGCGTCAAGGATCACATACTCGAAACGTTTGCGAAGATCTTTCAGTAGCTTTTCGATCTTTTCAGACTCGAGGACGCTTTTGTCTTTGGTCTGGGACGCGGGGAGGAAGTAGAGATTGCTGTTGGCCTTGGAGCGGATGAGCGCCTGGTCGAGTCGGGCCTCTTCGTCCATCACCTGGACCATGTCGTAAACGACCCGGTTTTCCAGCCCGAGGATCATGTCCAAATTGCGCTGGCCAATGTCGAAATCGACCACGACACACTGCCGCCCGTTGCGGGCGATTCCCAGGCCGACGTTGGCGGTGGTGGTCGTTTTTCCGACCCCGCCCTTCCCGCTGATGACTGCGATGACTTTGCTCAATGAAACTCCTTTTTGTTAATGGGTTGAATGACGACTTGATCGTCGACAAAAGTGATTTTGTTGAGAGGATGGATCAATGCATCGTTTTCGATCGTTCGTCCGTGAAAGAGCAGCGTCCCCCGACGGATCGGGGGTACGATGACACACTCTCCTGTCGAGCTGATGTTGCCTTCGACCGGTCCGAGGGCGATGACGCTGCCGAGTGCCGCCACCTGTGCACCGCTGTTGATTCGCTCGGTCAGCAGGAGGCTCCCGTCGTAGCGGACGCTTTGGCCGCTGCGCAGTGCCTGCTTGACGATCTTCAGTGGCGGCGCTTTCGGAAACTCTTCATCGCTCGCAGACAACGCTTCTTCCGAAGTTTCTGTTTCCTTCTTTTGGGCCTCTTTTTCAGGACTCTTTCCACGTTTTTTCCGCAGCCAATCCCGCACTTCGGCCAACTCTTTGGGCAAAGAAGGCGTCTCTTCCTTAGCGACGGTATCGCTGCTATGCTCTGCCGATGTCGATCTCTCTTCGAGCGCTTTCTCTTCCTCTTCGGAGCGAAGCATCCGAAAACGCTGCACACCACGTTTCGCCTGGGGAAGCGTCATATTCAATACATAATGCAGACTGTTGCTTTCGAGGAAATCGTAGATCTCCTCCGTCATCTCTCCGTGGATCGAGAGCAGATGCTGCCCCAGCAGTGCCCGGTTCGCCTCGAGAAATTTCAAAAAGGTCTCGGGATCCTCGATCCCGATTTCAAAGACCTTTACATTATATTGGCTGCATTTCAAGGCATTTCTCCCGGATATGGACCGTTCTTCGGAACGTCCTCGTTTTTTCTGGTCGAATTCTACCAAAAAATTCTCCGCTTTCAGTCCAGAGAAGCTCTGCGAAAATTTTGGTATAAAATTCACAATCTCAAGTTGCCGAATCTTTGGTTTCGCAATCTTCCACCGAAACCAAAGCCCCCATTGGATATAATCTACTCATTTCAATCTGCCCGTACTTCGGGCATTGTAACGAGTCAAGGAGAGTTATGAACGATCTGTTTGAAAACAGTGAAGAGATAGAACAGGTTCGGATCGAGCAGAGTATCCAGGGAAGTTATCTGGACTATTCGATGAGTGTCATCATCGGCCGGGCCCTGCCCGACGCCCGTGACGGGCTCAAGCCGGTCCATCGCCGGATCCTCTACGCGATGAACGAACTGGGGCTGACCCACCGTGCCGCCTACAAAAAATCGGCCCGTATCGTCGGGGATGTCATCGGTAAGTATCACCCCCACGGCGATACCGCCGTCTACGACGCGCTGGTGCGGATGGCGCAGGACTTCAGTATGCGGATCCCCCTCGTCGACGGCCAGGGGAACTTCGGCTCCATCGACGGCGACAACGCCGCGGCGATGCGGTACACCGAAGCGCGCATGACCAAGCTGGCCGAAGAGCTCCTGCGCGACATCGACAAGGATACCGTCGACTTCGTCCCCAACTACGACGACAGCCTCAAAGAGCCCGACGTCCTCCCCAGCCGTGTGCCCAACCTCCTGCTCAACGGCTCCGCGGGAATCGCCGTCGGGATGGCGACCAACATCCCGCCGCACCATCTGGGAGAGCTCATCGACGCCCATCTGCTGCGCCTCGACAACCCCGATGCCGGCGTGGAGCAACTGATTCAGATCCTCAAAGGGCCCGACTTCCCCACCGGAGGCGTGATCTTCGGCAAAAAGGGGATCCTCGACGCCTACAGTACCGGCAGGGGACGGATCAAAGTCCGTGCCAAGACGCACATCGAGCAGCACAAGAGCCGCGAAGCGATCGTCATCGACGAACTCCCCTTCCAGGTCAACAAAGCCAAGCTGATCGAGACCATCGCCCAGTTGGTCCGCGACAAGCAGATCGACGGCATAAGCGAGATCCGGGACGAATCGGACCGCGAGGGGATCCGTGTCGTCATCGAGCTCAAGCGCGACGCGATGAGTGAGATCGTCCTCAACAATCTCTTCAAATCGACGCAGATGCAGACCACTTTCGGGATCATTATGCTGGCCATCGTCAACAAAGAGCCCAAGGTCTTCACCCTGCCCGAGCTGCTGGATCTCTTTATCAACCACCGCAAGACGGTCATCATCCGGCGCACCATCTTCGACCTGGAAAAGGCCCGCGCCCGCGCTCATATTCTCGAAGGTCTCAAGATCGCCGTCGACAACATTGACGAAGTGATCCGCATCATCCGCTCCAGCGCCGACGACAGCGAAGCCCGCAGCCGACTGATGGAGCGTTTCAGCCTCAGTGAAATCCAAGCGCGCGCGATCCTGGAGATGCGGCTGCGCCGCCTGACTGGCCTGGAGATCGAAAAGATCGAAAACGAACTGGCCGAGCTGCGCAAAACCATCGACTATCTGGAGAGTATCCTCAAGAGCGAAGAGATGATCGAAGGGATCATCCGCGACGAACTACTGGAGATCAAGGAGATGTTCGCCGACGAGCGCCGCACCGAGATCGTCGATGACTACGACGACATCGACATCGAAGATCTGATCCCCAACGAGCCGATGGTCGTCACCATTACCCACCGGGGTTACATCAAGCGGGTCCCCGTCAAACAGTACGAAAAGCAGCGCCGCGGCGGCAAGGGCAAAACCGCCGTCACAACCTACGAAGACGACTTCATCGAGCGTTTCTTCATTTCGCACACCCACGATACGCTGATGTTCGTCACCGACCGCGGGCAGCTCTACTGGCTCAAAGTCTACCGCATCCCCGAGGGCTCCCGTGCCGCCAAGGGCAAGGCGGTGGTCAACCTGATCAACCTGGAGAAAGACGAGAAGATCAAAGCGATCATCCCGACCCAGGATTTCAACGACGACAAGAGCCTCGTCTTCTTCACCCGCAACGGCATCGTCAAGCGGACCAACCTGAGCGAATACTCCAACATCCGCAACGTGGGCATCCGGGCCATCAATCTGGACGAAGAGGACGAGCTCATCGACGCCAAAATCATCCGCCCCGACACCAAGTGGCTCTTTGTCGTCACCAAAAAGGGAATGTGCATTCGCTTCCCCGTCAGTGATGTGCGCGAGATCGGCCGGGTCGCCCGCGGGGTCACGGCGATCAAGTTCAAGATCGAGGGCGACTACGTCTGCGGAGCGACCACCATCGAGCACGAAGAGGACGAGATCCTCATCGTCAGCGAAAAGGGACTGGGCAAGCGCACCCCCGCCAGCGAATATCGCGAGCAGAGCCGCGCCGGCAAGGGAGTGATCGCGATGAAGCTCACCCCCCGTACCGGCGACGTCGTCGGTGTCGTCTTCGTCGAAGAGGACAAAGACCTGATGTGCCTGACCAGTGCGGGCAAAATGATTCGCGTCGATATGCAGAGCATCCGCCGCGCGGGCCGGGCCACCTCCGGCGTCAAAATCGTCAACGTCGAGGGCAAGGACCGGGTCGTCAGCATCGCCAAATGCCCGAAAGAGGAGTCCGAAGAGGAACTTCTCGAGAGCCAAACCGAAGAGAATGAAGCAAACAATAACGAAAAAGGAACCCTGATATGAGTCGAGCCTACAACATCGCCGTCGTCGGTGCCACCGGTGCCGTCGGCGAAGAGATCTTCCGTATCCTTGAGGAACACAACTTCCCTGTGGGAGAGATCCTACCTCTCTCCAGCGCCCGCAGCGCCGGCAGCGAAATCGAATGCTGCGGACGGAAATTCAAAGTCGAAGAGTTGACCGAAACCGTCTTCGATGGACGCGATATCGACATCGCCTTTTTCAGCGCCGGGGGGAGTGTCTCGGCACGCTTCGCCAAATACGCCGTCGAAGCGGGTGCCGTCGTCATCGACAACACCTCCCATTTTCGGATGGATCCCGACGTCCCTCTCGTCGTTCCTGAGATCAATCCCGAAGATATTGGCCTCTGGCGGGAAACCGGCATCATCGCCAACCCCAACTGCTCCACGATCCAGATGGTCCTGGCTCTCAAGCCGCTTTATGATCTCTACGGAGACATCAAGCGTGTAGATGTCTCCACCTACCAAGCTACGAGTGGAGCGGGTAAATCCGGAATGGAAGAGCTGGTCAGGCAGATGCAGGATTTCTTCGCTTTCAAGCTGGACGAGAGCAAGCATGAAGCTTTCTTGCATCAGATCGCGCTCAACGTCATCCCCCAGATCGACGCGCCCCAGCCCAACGGCTACACCAAAGAAGAGATGAAAATGGTCAACGAGACCAACAAGATCATGCACTCCGACATCGCCGTCAGCGCCACCTGCGTGCGTGTCCCGGTGCTGCGCAGCCACAGCGAAGCGGTCACCGTGACCTTCCCTGAGGGGGTCGAGGTCGACGTGGACAAGTGCCGCCTGGCGCTGAGCGAATTTCCCGACGTGGAAGTGCAAGACGACCTCGAGCACGGCATCTATCCGATGCCCATCACCGCCACCGACAGCGACATCACCTACGTGGGACGGATCCGGCGGGATCTCTTCGCTCCCAATATCCTGCATATGTGGGTTGTCGCCGATCAGCTTCGCGTCGGTGCAGCCACCAACGCCGTGCGCATCGCCGAAAAATGGATCGATCTGGAGGAGGTATAAATGAAAGAGACGCACACCGAAGCGGAACATCTCGCGATGGACAAAGCCCACCAATCCTGGATCGAAGTCATTTTCGAAAATACCCTGTGGGGGACGCGCTTTTTCGTACTGCTGGCGGTGATCTTCAGTATGATCGGCGGGATCGCCCTCTTCATCGTCGCCAGCGTCGACGTCTGGCATGTGGCGGTTTCGGTCTTTCACAACTATTTCGGCGGTGTACACCCCGCCAATTTCCACGAAAAGATCGTGGCCGAACTCATCGGGGCGGTGGACCTCTATCTGATCGCCATCGTCCTTTTCATCTTCGGCTTCGGGCTCTATGAGCTCTTCATCTCCAAGATCGACGTCGCCGAGCGCAGCGCCGCGAGCCAAATCCTCGAGATCCACTCCCTCGACGAGCTCAAGGACAAACTGGCCAAAGTCATTATCATGGTCCTGATCGTCGGCTTCTTCAAGCGCGCGATGCACACCACCTACGGCGGACCGCTCGATATGCTCTACCTCGCCGGCGCCATCCTCGCCCTGGCCCTGGCTTTCTATTTTATGCACAAGGGAGACTCCCACTGATGAGCGACAAAATCTTCGTCGACGCCTGTTTCGGGCGCCCTACCCCCTACACTCCCGTCTGGATGATGCGCCAGGCGGGCCGCTATCTGCCCGAGTATATGGCCGTCCGCCAAAAAGCCGGCAACTTCCTCAATCTCTGCCACAATCCCGAACTTGCTGCGGAGGTGACTCTGCAGCCCGTCGATATCGTCGGCGTGGATGCGGCGATCCTCTTCAGCGACATCCTGGTCGTCCCCAACGAAATGGGGATGAAGCTCGACTTCGTTAAGGGCGAAGGCCCGGTCTTCGCCGATCCGATCCGCAGCCGCGAGGATCTTGACGCCCTCATCGGCGGCGAAGAGGCGGCCGACAAACTGACCTACGTCTACGAGACGATCCGCCTCGTCCGGGAGCGCCTGGCCGATGACAAAGCCTTCATCGGCTTCGCCGGAGCCCCCTGGACCCTGGCGACCTATATGATCGAAGGCCAGGGGACCAAGACCTACACCCTGTGCAAAAAGATGATGTACACCGACCCCGAACTGCTGCATGCGATCTTGCGCAAAGTGACCGATGTGGTCAAACTCTACCTGGAAAAACAGATCCAAGCCGGTGTTGACGTGGTGCAGATCTTCGACAGTTGGGCCGCGGCTATCGAGCCGAGCAAATACGACGAATTCTCCTGGAAATATATGGTCGAAATCGCCGAATACCTCAAAGAGAAATACCCCCACATCCCCGTCATTATGTTTCCCAAAGGGATCGCCTCTTTCGTCGAACGAGGGTGGGTCTACGGCAACTTCGACGTCTTCGGCGTCGACTGGGGGACCCCGATGGCCCTGGCCAAAGAGAAGCTGGGCGAGCGCTACGTGCTCCAGGGCAATATGGAGCCCTGCCGCCTCTACTCCAAAGAAGCGACCAAAGAGTGCGTCAGTGCCCTTGCCGAACTGATGAAAGACGGCCGCCACATCTTCAACCTCGGCCACGGCATCCTCCCCGACGTCCCCGTCGAAAACGCCAAATATTTCGTCAGCCTCTGCAAGGAACTGAGCCGACGGGATTGAATCGCTCAGTCTGAGGAGAGAAAAATCCCATGAAGATCGCCAAGTTGTCTGAAATCCTCGATCAACTCGACAAAGAAAGCTACTATTGGCAGATCGGTTTTTACGGTCTTGTGACCGCCATGACTTCTCACGCTTTTTTTATGATGATCTTTATGCTGCTGGATATTCCCATCTTGGCGGCAGTCAATCTTGTCAGTGTCGGCATCTATCTTTATTGCATCTTTGTTTTGGGTCTTCCCACACTCAAAGACAAAGACGACTCCATGATCGGATGGCTTGTCTACGGAGAACTCATCGGAAGCAACCTTATGGCTACCTGGTTGCTCGGTAAAGAAGCGGGTTTCCAATTCTATCTCTACATTCCCGCCATGCTTCCTTTTTTTATCAACAGTTATTCTCGAATTGTCTATTTTCTACGTCTTTCCTTCATCATTATTCTCGCTATATGGGTGGAGACAAGCCCTCTTTTCAGCTATACCCGTATTTCTATCGATCCCGTATGGTTGCAGCGTTTTCACTGGTTGAATCTGCTAATTTTTCTTCTGATAATCAGTGCACTCTCCTACCTCTATGCACTGAAAGAACAAGCCTACAGTCGCCGATTGATTCATGATTTGAGCAGAGATCCCCTCACCGGTCTATACAATCGACGAATCCTGGACGAGATTCTTCAAGAATCCCAACAAAACTCCTTCTCCACCGGGTTACTTCTGTTGGATGTTGATCACTTCAAACAAATCAATGACAGATACGGCCATGAGTGTGGGGATCTGGTTTTGAAAAAACTTGCCGAAGAACTGAGGACACTTTGCTTCGACGAAAAGATATTACGATGGGGAGGTGAAGAGTTTCTGATTGTCGCGCCCGGAAGTGATTCCGAACATATCTATACTACTGCGGAACGTATACGTGCTCGGATCGAATCTCTAACCGTACCGTGCGGGGAGGATTTGCTGGCTTTTTCCGTTACCGTGGGAGCCACTCTTTTCAGAGGCAAAAGTGAAAGTTTTCGCGATGCTTTAGTCCGAACGGATGAAGCACTCTATCACGGGAAAAAAGAGGGAAGAAACTGCTGTATTATTTTGTTGTGAGGGGTGTCATCTCTTCACACGTGCGGCACGATCAATTTACTGGGTGCGCCCATAAGTATCTTGTATCTTTGCCGTAGGCATCGCGGACCCTCGAAAAAGGCTTTGGCGGATCGGCCATGTCGCCGACACTCGGTGCAGATATCATGGAACCTGATGCATGATTTTGGGTTCATAGACTCTCCACGATCTTTCGAATCTCTTCGAAACTCTCCTCTTCGGCGAAGCAGCTTCGGTTGTTGCAAAGCTGATAGTTGTCGTTGAGCGCGGTGCGGAAATAGAGCCAGGGGTAGTCCAGGTCGAGGCGCTCGGCGAGGTGGGACCGGAGCCGTTCTTCCCGGGCTTTGAGGAGGAGATCGTCGCGCAGGTAGCGCAGCGCGGCCCCGGCGAGCGTCGGGCGGGAGATGGGCTGGCGCATCAGGTCGTAGGAGTGTACCTCCAGCGTCCGGTAGAGGAACTTTTCATAAATCGGCTCGACGAGAGAGCGCAGGCTCTGGAGGTTGTGGGCCATCACCCCTACCGAGGAGGGGTAACTGCTGTCGGTATCGTCGGCGAATTGGCGGAATTCTCCGTCGTCGATCCTCCAGCGGCCGTCGGCGTAAAATCGCCGGACCGCTTCGTTGAGCAGCTCCGTCGCCCGGATCAGATAGCGCTCGTCCAGCGTCGCCTGATACCCCTCGCCCAAGGCCGAAATCCACCAAGCGTAATCTTCGAGAAATCCCGGCACCTTGGGCGGATGGCCCATCAGGGCCGAATGGTAGAGGCTTACCCCGGCAGCCATCTTCGCCTCCAGCGCCTCCAGAGAACAGATCGCCTGCGCACGGTAGCGCTCTTCGTAGACGCCTGCGACGAAAAGCGTGCGGATCATCATCGCGTTCCAGGAGCTTTGCACTTTTCGGTCGATGAAGGGATACGCTCTTTTCTTTCTAATATTCTTTAATATCTCAAGAGCTTTTCGAAGGATGGGATCCCTCCGATCCTCAGGGTTTTGGAAGCGGACGATGGAGTGCCCCTCGAAGTTCCCTACGGGGGTAATGGAGAGTCGTCGCGCCACCGCCTCTGGCTCAGGGATGCCGCCCTCCCGGAAGGCCGTGACCGCCTCGTCATATTCGTAAATAAAATACTTCCCCTCCTCCGCTTCGGTATCGGCGTCGCTGGCGGAAAAGAAGAGATCCTCCCGCATCATCCTCTCCAGCATAAAGTCGAGCGTTTCGTAGGCGAGTTCACCGTAGCGCTCTTCGCCCGTCAGCCGCCAGGCTCGCAGCAGCACTTCGGCCATCAGGGCGTTGTCGTAGGTCATCTTCTCGAAATGGGGGACGAGCCACGCCTCGTCGGTACTGTAGCGGCAGAAGCCTCCGTCGACAGGGTCGTAGAGCCCTCCCAGCGTCATCGTATCGAGGGTATGGGTCAGGATCCCTCGCAGCTCCTCTTTGCCCGTCAACTCCCACAGATCCATCACCAGCAGCAGCGTCGAAGCGTGGGGAAACTTGGGCGCTCCTCCGAAACCGCCGTAGCGCGCTTCGTAGACCGTCTCGATCTGCTTGAGTAGCGTCGCCTCCAGACGCTCCTGCTCGATCTTTGTCGCTTGGATCTTTCGTTTCGGGCGGATGAACTCCAGCACCTCTTTCCCTTTCTCGATCAGGGTTTCGCGCTCTTTGGCGTATTTCTCCGCGATGACGTCGAGGAGTTCGACGAAGCCCATCATCCCGTAGCGGGGCTCGGGCGGGATATAGGTGGCGGAGTAGAAGGGGATCTTCTCCGGCGTCATAAAGACACTCAGGGGCCACCCCCCCGCCCGGCCGTTCATCGTCACGAAAATCTCCTGAAAATGTTTGTCGATGTCGGGGCGCTCTTCCCGGTCGACCTTGATGGAGACGAAACGCTCGTTGAGTTTGGCGGCGATCGCTTCGTCTTCGAAGGATTCCCGCTCCATCACGTGGCACCAGTGGCAGCTGCTGTAGCCGATGCTTAGGAAGATCGCTTTCTCCTCCCGGCGGGCTTTTTCGAAAGCCTCCTCTTCCCAGGGATACCACTCCACGGGATTGTGGGCGTGCTGCTGAAGGTAGGGGGATTGTTCGTCGATGAGTCGGTTGGGCATAGTTTTCCTTTTTTTATATTGCGTTTTCTTCCAAATCGCCGCTTTCACTTGATGACTCCGGCACTCGCAAACACCTGCGGTGCCCCTACGGGATTGAGTGCTCCTTTGTCGCCATCAAGCGAAAGCTCCGGGTAAGATTGTTCCAAAGGATCCGTTAGCGAACAGTTAGTCTATCTGAGCTATAGTTATAACAAATTTTTATTCTGACAAATAGTCCGAAATTGCGAGTATGCAATTTTGCGTACCCGGAGGATATACAATAGCGGCCTTGAACGGTAGCTGAAACGAAGGAGAATAACTGAATGAAACGAACGATTCGAACGATAGTGGGCTTCCTGCTGGTCTGGGGCACCCTCCACGCCGGTTTCGGCGGTATCCAGCGCAAATTTCTCTCGCCCGAGGAGGCGTTCAACGTCCAGGCCAAGCTGGCGGGTGAGCGCATCGAGACGACCATCAAACTGGGAGAGAAGATCCACATCTACGCCAAAGACCTGCACTTCAAAGTCGTCAAACCCGAAAAATTCGAGCTTCAGGTCAAAAAACCCAAACCGATAGTCTACGAAGGGGACAAAGTCTACTACGGCACCTTGAAAATCTCCATCCCTCTTTCGCAGATCCGTCAGAAGGTGAAAGGACCCTTCACCCTCGAAGTGGATCTGGCCGGCTGTTCCGACGCCGGCATCTGCTATCAACCGCAGAAGTACACATTTGATTTCGACGCAACGGCGACGAAATCGAGTGAGGAACGAGGAGTGAAGAGTGAGGAACCGAAAGAGAAAGTTTCGGTTCCCGCTGGGAAAGTAGAAAAGAATCTGACATCCTCGTCGGCAAACGCCGGCGAGAAGGGCTTTTTCGAAAAGATCTCCCAACTCTCCGGCGAAGGGAACAGCGGCAAAATCGCCAAGGCGCTGGCGGACGAGGGGGTGGTCTTTATCCTGCTTCTCTTCTTCGTGGCGGGACTGCTTCTGGCGTTGACTCCCTGCATTCTGCCGATGATTCCGATCCTCTCCTCGATCATCGTCAAACAGGCGGGCAAGGAGGGGCAGGTGAGCCGCTCCACCTCTTTCCTGATCTCCCTCGTCTACGTCGTCTCGATGGCGGCCACCTACGCGCTGATCGGGATTGTGGCGGGACTGCTGGGCTTCGACCTGCAGGCGCATCTCAACAATCCCTGGGTCATTATCCCGATGGCGGGGCTCTTCGTCGCCCTGGCCTTTTCGCTCTTCGGCTATTTCGAGCTCGCCCTGCCCGCCTCCTGGCAGAGCCGCCTCAGCCGCGTCAGTGACGACGCCCAGGGCAAGGGGCTCATCGGCACGGCCGTGATGGGGTCGCTCTCGGCTCTCATCGTCGGCACCTGCACCGCCCCCGTCATCAGCGGGGCGATCATCTTCATCTCCCAGACCGGTGACGCCCTGCTCGGCGGGATCAGCCTCTTCGTGATGGGGATCGGCGCGGGGATGCCGCTGCTGCTGGTCGGCGCCGGAGCCGACAAGCTGGTCCCCAAGCCGGGCGGATGGATGACACGCGTAAGCCAAATCTTCGGCGTCATTATGCTGGCGATGGCGCTCTACGTGATGCGCGGGATCCTCAGCCCCTTCTGGTTCCTCACCCTCTCGGCTCTGCTGCTGATGGGCTCGGCGATCTATATGGGCGTCTTCGACGACAGCGACAAACGCAAGGGCGCCGCCAAACTCTTCCAACTCTTCGCCTTCGTCCTGCTGCTTTATGGCTCGCTGATCTTCGTCGGGGCGCTGGCGGGAGCCCGGTCGCTTCTCGATCCGCTCAGCCCCTTCAAAGGCAGCGCGTCCGTCGCCGTTATCGAGGGAGCCGGCGGCGGCAGTATCCTCGTCCCGATGGAGAAACGCCAGGGCTATTCGCTCGAAAAACTCCAGGCGGAAATCGCCGCAGCCACCCAGGAGGGCAAACCGGTCGTCGTCGACATCGGCAAGGAGAACTGCGCCGCCTGCAGCGAGCTTGAACACATCACCTTCCCCGATCCCAGAGTACGCCAAGCGATGAAACGCTTCAAATTCATCCAGATCGACATCACCAAAGACACCCCCCAGGAGCGGGCGATCCTCAAACACTACGGCCTCTTCGGCGCCCCCAATATCCTCTTTTTCGACAGCAAGGGGCATCCTCTTTCCGACAAATTCCTCGTCGGCTTCGTCAAGCCCGAAGCCTTCATTAAACATCTCCAAAGCATTCGGTGAGGGACTCTGCCGGCAACATGCCTGGAAAGAGTGCTCAGAAAAACCAAGACAGCCGTTACTTTTGTGGATTTAGCTTTTCGCCATAATGACGAATATCGCACCTCCGATTTCATTGGATAAGAATCCTACATAACGAAACTCTCTGCATTAGACTCCCAACGGGAATGTTCAGAATAGAGGAGACTTATCCCCAAAACCCAGAACCTAAAACCCAACACTTCAAGTCCTCACAAGCAAATTCACCATCCAATCAGCACTCTGCTACGATTTTTGGAGATAATACGAAAAAAGAACGGGAGCGATGCAGATGCGAATTGATTGGAAGGAGGTTTCGGATTATTTCAGGATTCTCCCCCAAAAAGTCGATTATCTTCTTATCATCCAGATTCTGCCCCTGCTTTTCATCTCTTCGTTGCTGGTCAAAGAGATCAATCCCGCCCTCTTTCATAAACAGTTGATCTACTACACAGTCGGGGCGATCGGATTTTTCCTGGCGCTTCTGCTCCCCTGGAAAAAGATCCTCTGGTGGTTTGCACCGCTAAGCTACCTCATCAACCTCCTGCTCCTTCTGGCCGTCGACGTCTCGGGAAAATCGATCCTCGGCGCACGCCGGTGGCTCGTGATCCCGGGGACAGGGATGACCATCCAGCCTTCGGAATTCATCAAAATCAGCGTCATTCTCATGCTTGCCTACCTGATCCACCGCAAACCGCCTCCGGAAGAGGGATACGGTTTTATCGATTTTTTCAAACTCTCCCTCGTCATTATTATCCCCTTTCTTCTGATCACCAAAGAGCCGGATCTCGGGACGGCGATGGTGCTGCTTCTGACCGGTTTCGGGGTTCTTTTTTTCGTGGGAGTCCGCTGGCGGGTATGGCTGACGATGGTGCTTCTGCTCACCGTTTCGGCACCGATTCTCTACAACCATCTGCACGACTATCAGAAAAAACGCATCATGGATTTTCTCGGCAAACCGAGTTATCACGTCCAGCAATCCCTCATCGCCATCGGTTCGGGAGGCCTGGAGGGCAAAAGCAAAGACGAAGCCACACAGACACAGCTGAAGTTTCTTCCCATCGCCTCCAGCGATTTCATCTTCGCCTACCTGGGTGAACGTTTCGGCTACAAAGGGATGGTGACGGTCATCGTACTCTACATTCTTCTGATCGTCCATCTTCTTATCCTTTCCCGGATTTATAGCCAGGATTATCTGATCAAGACGGTCGCCGCAGGCTTGGCGTTTTTGATCTTTATCTATATGGACGTCAACATGTACATGATTATCGGTATGGCCCCGGTGGTGGGGGTTCCTCTGCCGATGTTCAGCCACGGCGGCACCTCTTTCATCATCTTCGCGGTCTTCTTCGGCATTCTTCTCAATCTCATTGCCTTCAAAAACTATTTTCAGTATAATGCCGACGCGAAAATCACGATGCTTGAGAAAGATGCGCTGAAGAGAAACGAAGAGTTGCAGCGACGAAAACGCAATCTGGAAGCGCTGAAAAAACGCAAAAACAACTTCTAAAGATGGGTCTTTAGCTCAGTTGGTTAGAGCTCCCGGCTCATAACCGGGCGGTCCCGAGTTCGAGTCTCGGAGGACCCACCACCTACCCTTTTCGCCTTTTTGAATACAAATTGAAAAGCTCAACCTCTTTCAGATATGTTACAATCCCGCCCAAAATCTTTGGAAGAAGATCTCTACAATAATTATCAACCATTGTTTCAAAAAGTGATTAAAATGTTTCAAAATTTCTATACGATAGATTTCGATAATTTCCCCAAGGAGCTCGACGCGCTGCTGACGCGGCAAAAGGCGGCCATCAACGATCTGGCCAGTAGCGAGAGCGACGACTACGACGCGATCGTCAAGCCTCTCGAAGAGATGGACGAGGAGCGCAGCCTCTTTTTCACTCCCCTTTCGCACCTCAACAGCGTCTTGAACTCCGAGGCGACACAGAAAGCCTACGAGCAGAGCCTGCCGCTGCTGAGCCGCTTTCACAGTGAGATCTCCCAGAACACGGCGCTCTTCGAGAAGCTCAAGCGTATCAAAACCGACAATCTTCAGCGGCGCAAGGTACTGGAGAACGAGATCCGCGATTTTCGCCTCAGCGGAGCGGAGCTGCCCGAGGCGCAGAAGAAGGAGCTCGAAGCGATCGATCTGGAACTGAGCGAACTCTCCAACCGCTTCAGCCAAAACCTCCTCGACGCCACCAACGCCTACGAACTGATCGTCGACAACGAGGAGGATGTCGCCGGCCTGCCCGAGAGCGACCTGGCCGCCGCCTGTTTCGAAGAGGAAGGGAGGGTCAAATACCGCTTCACCCTCCAGATCCCCAGCTATCTGGCCTATATGACCTACGGCCCCAACCGCGAACTGCGCGAAGAGCTCTACCGCGCCTACACCACCCGCGCCCCCGAAAACGCCGCCGTCATCGACCGGATCCTGGAACTGCGGCTGAAGAAAGCCAGACTCCTAGGCTTTTCCAACTACGCGGAATACGCTTTGCAGACCCGAGACGCCGACTACGAAGAGGAGGTTCTTGAGTTTCTGGAGACCCTGACGAAAATGAGCCGCAAACAGGCGGAAGCGGAGCTGGAGGAGCTGCGCGATTTCGCCCGACGCAGCGACGGCCTGGAGGATTTCGCCAGCTACGACGTCGCCTACTACGCCGAAAAGCTCAAAAAACACCTCTTCGACTTCGACGAAAACGACACCAAGCCCTATTTCGAACGCCAAAAGGTCCTCGACGGACTGCTGGCGATCGTCAGCGAACTCTTCGGCATGCGCTTCAGCCCCGTCGACGTCCCCGTCTGGCATCCGACGGTCCGCCCCTACGACATTTACCGGGGCGATGAGCTCGCGGGCCGGATCTACTTCGACCTCGAAGCCCGCAAAGAAAAGCGCGGCGGGGCCTGGATGCACGACTGGGAGACCCGCTTCGTCGACACGCAGGGAGCGACCCATCTGCCCAGCGCCTTCGTCGTGGGCAACTTCGCCCCCGCCACCGAAGAGACCCCCAGCCTGCTGCGCCACGACGACGTCGTCACCCTCTTCCACGAAATGGGCCATGCGATCCACCACCTTTTCAGTACCGTGGACGAGCGCTCCGTCAGTGGGATCAACGGCGTCGCCTGGGACGTGGTGGAGTTCCCCAGTCAGTTCTTGGAAAACTTCGCCTACGAAGCGGCAATCCTTCGGCGCTTCGCCTTTCACTACGAAAACGGCACACCGATCCCTGACGACCTGCTGCAGCGTATCAAAGCAGCCAAAAACTTCCAGGCCGCTCTGGGGATGCTGAGACAACTGGAGTTCGCCACTTTCGACTTCCGCCTCCACCAAAAACTTTATCAGGGCGAGGAAGTCCAGCAGCTCCTGGACGAAGTGCGTAAGCAGACCTCTCCACTCAAGCCCCCCGCCTACAACCGCTTCCAGCACGGCTTCGCCCACATCTTCGCCGGCGGCTACGCGGCGGGCTACTACAGCTACAAGTGGGCCGAAGTCCTCAGCGCCGATGCCTTCTTCGCCTGCGTCGACGAGGAGGGAAATTTCGTCAAAGAGAAAGCCGAAGGCTACGAGCGACACATCCTCTCCCGGGGCGGCAGCGAAGAGATGAGCCGCCTCTACCAGGAGTGGCTGGGCCGCAAACCGCGACTGCAGTCGTTGGTGAAACTGTATGGGATCGGAGAGTAAATTGGTGTATTGGTTATTGGTTATTGGTCATTGGGAGCGCCTACGGAGCTTTGCGTCGTTTGTCGTTCGTCGTTTGAGTTCAGTCGGCAGTCGGCAGTCGGCAGTAATAAAGTCGCAATTCGCAAGTTGTGTCGCCTTTGACGACGGCATTGGGCATTGGGCATTGGGCATGGGGAAGGTCTACAGCACTCATACCGAAATCATTCACCATTCATCCTTCATCATTCATCATCCGAAAGTGAAGCTTTTACCTCGGTTCTTCACGCTTCACTCCTCACTCTTTTCATCGGAGCATCTCCGATGAAACGCGATCATCTTCTCTTTATCGCCAGCGTCGTCGCTGTCTTTCTCCTCCTGATCGCCGGAGCGTGGAGCAGCCCGACTTTTACCGAAAAGCGGAGCTACGTCGAGGCGATCGTGATGTTCGGGGCGCTGCTTTTCGTCTTTTCGGTCGTGGTGATCGTCGCGGCGATGGGCTTTCGATCCTTTGCGCTTTTTATGGCCCTCTTCATCGCGATGGCGGTCTCTCTCTACGGCGTGGAGGCGGGAGTCATCGTCATCGTCGCCACCTACCTCGTCTGGGGGCTGGTCTTTGCGATCCAGCTGCTGCTGGTGCATCACCGCGTCGAGGGGGCGATCCGCTGGTTCCGCGAGCGCTACACCTTCAAGACGTTCTCCCTGGAGTACAAAGTCTTCTATCCGATGGTCTGGGCGTTCTACTTCTTTTTCGAATATCTCCCCAATCTGGTAACCAAGGAGCATCTCCTCGACTTCGACCCCCGGAAAGTCTACGAGCAGATGCGCGGATACCTTCGTCCGAGATGAGAACGATTATCCCAAAAAAACGGAGTGAATGATGCGTCCTGAAAAAAGAGTCTTCCTCTGCGGTATTTTCTTTATTGCCGTGCTTTTCCTCGGCGGCTGTACCTCCATCGTGACCGCCCCCATTGAAGTCGCCGGTTCCGTGGCAAGTGCCGGAATCAGTATGGTCGGAGCGGCCGGGGGAGCCGTCGTCGATATCGCGACGGGTGGAGGAGACGATGAGAAAGATGATTAGGTGATAGTGCTCGTTGCGTATCTGCTATAATCCCTTTTTATCCGCGTGGCCGGCACCTTCTGTGCAAGGCATACAAACGCTATCAATTCTGAAAAAGAGTACGGAGGTATGATGTTACGTTTCGTCTACTCTCCCCGTTTCGATCTGAATGTCGCCGATCTACGTCTTGCTTTGATCAACTATCTTCTCTCCCGCCAACGGGAGGAAGATTTTCTTCTCGTAGTCGACGATCGAAGCGAGATGACGGATCGGGAGGCCACTCGTGCGGCAGAGGCGAAGGAGCTTCTCGACAAATTCGTTCTCCACTCCGAGCGACAACTCTACCGTAGTGAAGCACGCAACCGCTATCAACAATTGGCTCTGCATCTGTTGGAGAGCGGCAAAGCCTTTCTCTGCACCTGCGAAGAGAAGTCGGAGCATTCAGAAGAAAGCGACGAAGAAGATCCCCGGCGATACGGCGGACGCTGCCTTCGGCTCTCTTCCGAAGAGCTACGAAAGATCCGGGATGAAAATCTCCCTTTTACGATTCGCATCCGCAAACCGGCCGAGACGATCGTCTGGCGGGATCTTCTCCAAGGAGAGTTTCACGCCGCCCCCGAAGAGGTGGATCATTTCGTCCTCCGGCTCTCCGACGGCAGCCCATCACGCACCTTCGCCGACGCCGTCGACGAGATGAGCAACGGTATCTCTCTCGTGGTCGAAGAGGAGCGGCACCTAGGAGAGGTCCCCCGACAGATTCATCTGCGTCGCTCTTTGGGATACGAAGAGGAGATCACCTACGCCCACATTCCCCCTCTTCTGGATGAAACAGGCAGAAAGTTTTCCCCGCACGGAGCTCCGAGCGTCAAAGCTCTTCTTGCGGAAGGTTTCCTTCCCGATGCCCTCATCAACTATCTTCTTCGACTGGGCAACGAGAGCCTCGAAGGGGTCTTCACCCTCCCCGAAGCGGTAGAGTCCTTCGAGCTTGGAGGTCTCTCTCCCCTCCCCGTTCGTTTCGATCTTGACGAGTTACGTGCTCTGAATCGTGAGCATCTGCGACGAATGGACGATCGAACTCTCTCTCTGATCTTCGGATTTGCCGACGCTTCGATCGGTCGACTGGCCAAGCTCTATCTCGAAGAGGCTCCTACGATCCGAGGGTTGGAAGAGAAGATTCGAAAGATTTTCTCCCCGAAAAATTGTAAAGGTCTGCAGGGCGAGTCGTTGCGGCTCCTCAGCGAGGCGATCCTCTCCGCCCCCTATTTCCCGGATTTCGACGCTTTCGAAAACGATCTCGGCTCACGAACCGGTCTACAGAGAGAAACGCTTCGCTCGTCCCTCTACCGCCTTCTCACCGGATCCGATGAGGGACCGGCCCTACCCGAACTCTACACCCATATCAAATCCTACATTACGGAGGTCGCACGATGTCAGCACTGATCTACGCTCTGGTCCAACTGATTCATACCGTCATCAATCTCTACATTTGGATGATCATCATCGCCGCTGTTTTGAGCTTTGTCCAGCCCAATCCGTCCAATCCGACGGTCCGTTCCATGATCTTCGGTCTCTACCGACTCACCGAGCCGGCCTTTGCCTGGGTCCGACGCAAAATGCCTTTCGTCGTCATGGGAGGTATCGATCTCTCTCCCATCGTCATTCTGTTGGGATTGCAGTTTATCGATACCTTCTTGATACGGCTCGTTTTCGGATGAGAAGACTCCGGGCGCTTTTTGGCCTGCTTCTGCTGATTCCCCTCGGTGCCGAAACTTTCAGTTACACCTGGATCCACTCCCTCCCCAAAGGGGTGGAGAAGGATTACTACATCTGGCGCTATCTGCGTCAAAAAAGTACGAGCAAAGCCCAAGCCCGACGCATCATCCGCGAAGCCTCCGCGCTCAACCCCAGCCTCAAAAAAGCCTACCGCAAAAAAACGGGCCTGCGTCCGCCCGCTCCGCCCCGACGAACCCTCCGGCGACTCAGCCCGGCACAAAAGAGAGAACTAGCCCGCAAAAAGGCGCTGGTCCGAAAAATCCTCGCATCCCCGAATCCCCGGGTCGCCTGGCTCAAACTCGATCCGAAAATGCAGCTCTTTGTCTTCAAACATGCCGGAACGAAAGGACGCAAGCAACTCGACTACGCGATCAGCGAAACACAGTGGCAACGCCTCAGCCGCTACCGGGATGCCAATCTGATGATCCATTATGTCCGTCGCGACCGCCTTCCCGGACTCTCTCGGATCCTTCGTTTCAAGCCGGCCAAAGCCAACGCTCTACGCTACGACTATCTGATGCGTATGGGTTTCGAAGCCCTCGATCGGGGGCAAACGGATCTGGCCGAATACGATTTCGCCCGGGCCGTCTCCAAAGCTTCCAGCCGCGAATTGGCCGATCGAGCACTCTTTTGGGCGTGGAAAGCCGAAGACGACCGCGACTATCTCAAAAAGTTGGTCAAGAGCTACGACATCAATCTCTACACCCTGGCGGCCAGGGATGCCTTGAAGCTCCCCTACGATTTGGGGATCACCCCCGATCTCCCCCCGGGAAAAGTCCCCGGATTCGATATCCGAAACCCCATCCAATGGCACCGACTCAAAGCGAAGATCTTCAATCCTCATACCGATTTGAATACATTGGCGAGGAAATTTCACCACGCACAAACCGTCGGACATTGGACCTATATCAAGACAAAAGCCGGCAAAGATATTCCCCAGTACTTTCCGATGCCCTACCGCGATTATTTGGCCAAATTTCCCGTCAAACGTCAGGCGATCCTCTACGCCATCGCCCGCCAGGAGAGCCGCTTTATCCCCGCTTCCGTCTCCGGCTCTTTCGCGCTGGGGATGATGCAGATCATGCCCTTTTTGGTGGACCATCTTCGAAAAGTCCGTCACGAACGGATCGACTACGACGATCTCTTCGATCCGATCACCGCCCTCAAATACGCCAACACCCATTTGGATTATCTGACCAAATGGCTTCATCACCCTCTCTTTGTCGCCTACGCCTACAATGCCGGTATCGGATACACCAAACGGCTGATCCGCCGCAAAGATCTCTTCGAAAACAATCAAAAATACGATCCGTGGATCAGTCTGGAACGTGTCGCCAACTACCAGGCCAACGACTACGGCAAAAAGGTCCTAGCCAACTACGTCATTTACATGAACAAACTGGGACATCCACTACGGATCACTGATCTGCTCTCCGTCGTTCACCGACCCGAATTCACCGACGAGTTTCGGAAAAAACAGTGATCCGTTCCGTCAAAGACAAAACTCTCTCCCGGGCAATCGCCCTCGCCGTCAATACCAAAATAAGGAAATTCGGAACCATGCTCGACTTCAAACTCGACAGCCGCACGAAAACGATCGAACTCGAAATCATGCTCAAGGGGGAGACAGAGCCTCTCTTCGTCAAAGTTCAGCGCTATGAAATCCTCGAAGAGAACGGCCGATATTTCCTTCTGGCCGAACGAATCGTAACCTCCAGAGAGTGGATCAACGTCGTTGCCGAGAGCTATCTTCAGGGACAGCGCATCGAGATAGCTCCACGCTACGCCCGGCTTCTTCAACTTGTTGTGTAAATCCAAAATTTGCATTAGCCGGCACGCCATCTGCATCGATCATTCCGGAAAAAACTTCACCGTTGCGGAATACGGAGCACAGAACGCGGAACACGAAGCAAAACAAAAGGTTCATCCCGCCTAAACAGGGATGAAATCCTCCCGGCGCCCGTCATACTCCAGATAGAGATCACCCTTTTCGTAATCGATCGGACGATCGCATTCGATCATTTTCAGGGATTGAGCTTCGATCTCCGTCGGAGGGACAATACCGCTGCGTGAGCGGAGGGCGGCAGGATAGACGGAGGTATTGAGTATCCAAAAGTCGGTGGCGTCCGGACGTCCATCGAGCTCTTTGTGCACCCCGTGTTTGTGGGAACTGGCGAGCCCCTCCAATAGAAAGACATCGTTATAGAAACTATCGTCGGCATCGACGGGGAGCAGTTCACCCCGATCGTTACGGGAGACAAAAGCGACGATTTCGATCCCGTCGTCGGTTTTTCGGTTGATCAGGCGGTAAAGCTCACGTTTGTCCTTGACCTTCTCCATCCCCGGAAAACTGTGGTAGGCATCGATGTGGGCACCGAGCAGAGTCTCTTCGAGCCGGTCGAACTGCTCCAGCTCGTAGGCGACCTTTTTGTCCTGAATATATTCGGCGGCCCGTTCGGCGATGCGCCGGGTATGCCGCCGGACCCGCTCATTGAGTAGCGGATCGAGCGTGCGACGGATCCAGAGCAGCACCCGGGCAAAGATCCTGCCGAAAAATCGACCCACGGCCGAAAGAAAGCGGTTGACGGGATGCTCCGGCCCCAACGTACGCTCAAGCCAAGCGAAGAGCCAGCTGAAAGCCAGTACCTCGAAGATCGGAGTGAGCCAGGAATTGAAAAGCAGACCGAGCACTTTGCCGCTGATCAGCAGTACCGTTTTGGAGAGGCTGATGACGATGACTTTGAGCTCCGTGAAGAGAAAGAGATGGCTTAGGTAGCCGCTCGAGTAGAGCAGCCACAGCGAAAGTCCCGTTACCCCGAAGGCCAAAAGAAAGTTACGCACTTTGGCTTTCAGGTTGAGTCCCAGGTAATACTCCCGAGCTTCACGAATCACGTGGGAGATTTGATCAAAGACGTTGCGCTTGAGCCATCGAGAGAAGACGTTGTCGAGAAACCATCGCTTGATCAGCAGCAAGCTTCCCTGCAAAAAGGTCAATCCCTTGAAAAAGGCGATCAGCTTGAGTTTGGATGCACTGTAGAAAGAGAGAATCGCTCCCTTGAAAGCGAGGGATGCGGCCAGCATATACCCCAGCAGCAGATCCCAGCTCTCGGGAAAGAAACGGTAAATCACTATGCCGATCAACAGTGGGATAAAAAGTAAAAGAGCGGCCAGGTCGCGTCGACGCACGGAGAGATTACTCCTCGTCGGTTACTTCGGTAGTGTAGACACCGGTCATCGTCTTCCAGATGATCGAAGCGTTGAGCCCCACCCAGATGATCAATCCCATTCCGACGGTACCGATCCATCCCAGCGTATTCCAATTGCTCAGATCTACGAGTTTGTACTGATGAAGGCCGTAGACGAAAGCGATGATGATGGCGGCGGTGATCAACGCTCCGTACCAACGCAAACTTTGATAGATCGCTCGTAACGCCATGATCCAGAAGGCGAACATAATGAGAATGTAAAAGGGCTTGAAGCCTTCCAGCGGATTGCCCCGGATCATGTAATGGACAAAATCGTGTCCCGTGGGATTCCACGTTCCCAACGCCAGAGCCATCGAGAGAATCAGTGAAACCCACCAACGAAGATGCCGAACCTCTTTGCCGTTTTTGGTATGAGCTTTCTGTATGAGAAAATCGGGAAGCATCGTCACGCCTTTTTTTGCGTAATTATATCAGGATGCAACAGCGTTGGGGCACCGCAGGCACTTTCGATATAATTATCTAAAATCATAAGAGCGAGGTTGGAAAGGGATGGAAAACCGATTTAAAAAAGGCGGGGGAATCTGCTTCGGAGTCTATCTGGCGATCATGAGTCTGCCGGCGCTTTTCGTCGGAGCGTTGGTCGCAGGTTATCTGGGATATCTTCCCTTCGAAGTCGGGATCCATACTCTCGTGACTCTGGTCGCGATCTTTGTGATTTTTCTCTTTTTCATTCCCCACAACGCCAGCTACGCCGCCTGTCGAATCTCCCGCAACTTCGAACTGATGGAGCAGGATCTCCAAGAAGCTCTCAAACGCAACGCCCTGACCATCATGGGCAAAACCAAATCGACGCTGACGGTACGGGATTTCATCGACGAATACTTCAAAGATGTCCGCGACGACAACTACGCCCGGGGAGCGGCGACGATCTTTCCGATGCTGGGAATCCTGGGGACCTTCGTCGCCATCGCTATCTCGATGCCGGACTTCACCGTCAGCAGCGGTGAAAAACTCGACCGTGAAATTTCGATCCTGCTTTCGGGAATCGGTACCGCTTTCTACGCCTCGATCTACGGGATTTTTCTTTCGCTATGGTGGATCTTTTTTGAACGCAGAGGCCTGGCGAAGATCGAACGGCAGGTCATTGCCCTGGAGGATCTCTACGGCAGTCGCATCTGGAGCCGCAGTGAACTCGTCAAACACGAGCATATGCAGAGCGAGCTCAAAGACCAAAAAATCGTCCAAACCCTACGCGAGACCTTCAACCTGGACTTCATCAAAGATATGAACGCCCAGTATATGCGCAATTATCAGCGCATCGTCGACGACACCAACCGAAGCTTCGCTCTGATGGCCGAGAAACTCCAGGAGGCTTCCGAAGATTTGCGCGAGACTCTCGGGCAGTTGGGAGACCGGCGGGAGTCGGTACGGGCCGAGGAGGCGATGCGGCGCAACATGGAGAGCTTCGCCCGTTCCGCCGACGAGTTGCGTGAGGGTCTGGAGCGCTTCGACGAGAGCATGGAGCGCAACCTCGAGAAGGTCGACTACGCTCTCGCCTCCGCGATCGACCGCCTCGGACGGATGACGGAGCTCATCGCCCGCGAACATGAGCGTCTGCGCCAACGCAACTCTTTCAATTTCGATGACGGAGAAGAGAAGCGATGATTTTCCGCCGGGACCGACGCCCCGAAGAGAGTAACAACTTCTGGGTCTCCTACGCCGATCTGATGGCCGGCTTGCTCTTCGTCTTCATCCTGCTCATCGGTGCCATCGTCTCCAAGTCCGTTCTCCTTCGCAGCGATCTGCACGAAAAAGAGAAGCGCCTCGAAACGACCGTCGCTACTCTCGAGAAACGCGAAGCGAGCCTCCGAAAGGCCCAAAAAGAGTTGAAGGAGAAGGAGGCACGCCTACGGCGCAATAAAGAGGCGCTGATGAAGATGCAAAAAGAGCTCAAAATCCAAGAAGCGGCGATCCTCAGCGGCAAAGGCACCATCGCCAAACAGTCGAAGACGATCGAAAAGCAGCGAAAAAACCTCGAGACTGCCCGGGAAAAGATCCGCCTGCAAGAAGGCGAAGTCCGCAAACTGCACCTCCTTCTCGAAGAGCTAAAATTGCGACTTGCCAAAGAGCGCAACGCCACCCGATTCTACCGCCTCGCCGCCGAAGATCTCAACCGAAGTGTCGCCGCCAAAGAAAAGAAGATCCGAAACCTCGATTCGGCGCTTGAAAAGAGCAAATCCCTCATCACCCTCAACGACAAAGCCCTCAAACTGCGCCAAAAAGAGCTGGAAAAGCTCAACCGCCTTCTCCTGGCCCGCAATGCCAAGATCGACGAACTCAACCGAAAGATCATCCTCCTGCAAAATCTGGAAAGAGAGAGCAACGCCACTCTGGCGGACAAACAAAAGACCCTGCAAAAATATGTCAACCGCGTCATTATCCTCTCCAACAAATTGACGGCACTAGAAGATGAGCTGCATCTCAAGGACAAAAAGCTCACGGAGCTTCTAGAAGCACTCGACCGACGCAAGACCGAATACGAGGCACTCGTCGCACGTCTGCGTAAACAACGGGCTCGGATCAAAACCCTCACGGGAATCCGCCTCAAAGTCATCGCCGAACTCAAGCAAACCCTGGGCAACCGTATCGCCATCGACAAAAAGACCGGGGCTTTGCGCCTCTCCTCCAAGATTCTTTTTGATCGAGGTAGCGCCGAGCTCAAAGAGGCTGCCAAACAGGAGTTGCGCGAGACCTTCGAGAAGTACATCGCCGCACTGATGAGCAACCGCGCGATCCGTCCCCATCTCGACCGTATCGTCATCGAAGGACACACCGACAGTGACGGAGGATACCTCTACAACCTCAAACTCTCCCAAAAACGTGCCCTGGCGGTGATGAACTACCTCTTGAGCCTGCCCATCGCCAAAAAGTACGATCTCAAAAAGTATCTGGTCGCCAGCGGCAGGGCCTACATGGATCCGATCCTGCGCAACGGCGTCGAAGACAAAGAGGCCTCCCGACGTATCGAAATCAAGTTCCGTCTGAAAAACCGTGAAGCGATGTACGAGATCGAAAGGATTCTGGATGCGGATCAAAAGCGCCTCTTTTGAACCCCGTCAAATGCGCAAAGCGCTAAAAAGGCTGAAGGATCTCGAAAAGGAGATAGATCCCGACCACTTGCCGCAAAGAGAGCAATCATCCAAAAAGCAAGCGGCTGCCTTTTGGGTTCACTGGTGGCATTGGCTTTTCAAAGCGTAAGAAAATTTATAAACCCGAATTTTGCAGCAGAATTTGTGATAGATATGCCGATGCTCGCTCGGCAGAGGTGTTCGACCCAAACGTTGTCGCACCCGTAGGATTCGTCGGGGCTTTGGACGAATCGCCCATGTCACCGATGATCGGTGCAGATTGCGCGAAGTCTAATGCAAATTTTGGGTCGAATTGTTATTTTGACAAACCGTTCTGAAACCGGTGGGGTTTTCAGAAAATAGACACCCCGGTTTTGGTCGTAAACTTCTCTAGAGCGATGGTTCCCGCGTGGGAGTTGCCGTAGCGGTTAAGCGCCGGCGACCAGACGGCGATGGACATCTTCCCGGGGACCACGGCGGCGATGCCTCCGCCCACGCCGCTTTTGGCCGGCAGACCCACATGGTAGGCGAACTCGCCACTGGCGTCGTAGTGCCCGCAGGTGAGCATCACGGCATTGATCCGTTTGGCCTTGCTCGCACTGACAAACGCCGTGCCGCTGACGGGATCGGTCCCCCCGAAGGCCAGATAGAGAAAGGCCCGGGAGAGCTCTTCGGTGCTCAT
>JALWNT010000054.1 GCA_027080995.1 Campylobacteraceae bacterium
TTGATCTCTTCGCGGACTTGATCCATATCGAGCTCTTTGACCTGGCGGATCAAGTCTTTGAGTCCCTCTTCGGGGATCATCCCGGGCTGCATAAAGACGATGATGCCCTCGCGCATAATAGCGACGGTGGGGATGGAGCGGATCTGGAAATGAGCGGCCAGCTGCTGCTCCTCTTCGGTATTGATCTTGCCGAAAAGAATGTCGGGATATTCCTGGGAAACCTTTTCGAAGATGGGGCCGAATTGCTTGCAGGGTCCACACCAGGGAGCCCAGAAGTCGAGGATGACGATCTCATTAGAAGAGACTTTGTCGTTGAAGTTTTCAGCGGTGAGATTTTCGAGTGCCATGTATTGCCTTTGTGAATTGATAGGGCGCCATTATGACATATTCTTTTGAAAGACACACTCTCTCGCTCAGAAGGAGTGTGTTTATGATTTCAACCGATCGACAATCGCTTCAATCTGACGTCGGTGGACGATCTGGTGCACCATGCCCAGCGTGGACCAACCTTTGGGATTGAGCTCGCCGAACCAGGGATGGGGCGTGGTGTTGTCGAGATGGATGTCGCCCAAATTTCTCTCGAGGCGTCGTCGATAGCACTGCATAAATCTTGCAAAACGCTCCACGATATCCTCGGGAATCTCCGTATAGGGTTTGACATCTTCGATTTTGACCTGATCGTCGGGTCTGATCCCTCTAGAGAGCGGCGGGATCCGTCGCACGAGAGCCTCTCCGACGATAAGCAGATGCATCAGAACCATGGCGACCGAGTAGTAGCGGGAGTTGTCCTCCAGCCCGAAAAGCGGCGGCACCAGAACCCTTTCGAAAAGTTCATCACGATCGAGAGAGTTGGCGAGCCGAAAGATCTTTTCTCCCTCTTTCTCATACAGCTTCCAGGTTCTATCCCAGGTGAGACACTGACGTAGTGAAGGAAACAGGAGGTATTTCCCCATCCATCGTCGGCTTGGGGAGATGCCTGCGCCGGCCCGATCGAGTTGGGGAAGGAGTTCTTTGGAATCTTTGGCGTACATTGCTTTTCCTTTTCGGGTGAAAGATCCTGCTCAGTCTATAACAAGAGCGGTTTCCGATGTACAAGAAAATTGCCTAAAAATCCCGGTTTTTTCTGCGGAAGGTCCCGGGGGTGCATCGGTGGTCTTTTTTGAAGCGTTCGATGAACCATGACACGGTAGCGTAGCCGCACTCGGCCGCAATTTGGGAGATCGACAGGTCACTGTACAACAGCAGTGATTCGGCACGCTCCATACGACGGGCTTCGATCCACTGCTTGGGGGTAGAGCCGAAACGTTGACGAAAGGTCCGATGAAACGTTGTGGGACTCATCCCGGTCAGACGTTGCAATTGTGAGATCGACTGGATCGAATCGAGATGGGTTTGAATGATCTGGCTTAGGGGATCCTCTGCGTCGGATCGTAACTGTCGGAACCATGCGCCCAGAGCCGGATAGCTGTAGTAGAACTCGAGGAGGAGAAGATCGATTTTTTGTCGGAGAATCTTGCAGAACTCCTCTCTTTTTTCGCTGTAGTTGTACCGTATCGAATCCAAAAGCGATGCGATCGATCTATAAGAGCCGTAATCCAAGATGAGAGATTTTCGTTTTCGTTTGGGAAGGTCGAGGTTGTGGCGCCCCAGAAAATCCAACACAAAACGGTCGTCGAAAAAAAGCGTGGTAGAACGGAAGCAGTCCGAATTGCGGTTGGTAAAAATCCGCCCTTTGGCGAAAAAGATCGCGTGCTCTTTTTCCACGATCCGTTCCCGGTGACCGACGGCGACGGTTTTACTGCCGGATTCAATGAAAAGCGCTCCATGCAAAGTATTCCGGAGGGTAAGGGGTCGGGTAGTCGATCGCATACGCTCGAGGTAAAGTCCCGCTTCGATTTCGACAAGGCCTGGATCTTTCTGTTCTATAAAAATATCCGGAATGGTATACGTCATGAACCGCTCTTTGGAAGGTGCTGCCGTCCCCACTCCTGCAGAGCATCCAGAATCGGCAGAAGTTCTTTGCCTTTGTCGGTGAGGGAGTATTCCACTTTGGGCGGGACGACGGGATAGACTTCCCGGTGGAGGATCCCTTCGCCTTCGAGGAAACGCAGGGTTTGAGTGAGCATCTTCTGGGTTACGCCGGGCAGGAGGCGGCGCAGCTGGGAAAAGCGAAGCGTCCCCTCCCGTCCCAGATAAAAGACCACCAGCCCTTTCCATTTGCCGCTGACGATCTCCAGCGCGTACTCGAAGGGGCATTCATAATTGCATCGGCTCTTCAATAGTATCCTTTTGGTATGTATATTTCATTTTTGTCAGTTCTTGACAGAAGTATACCAAATTGTTACGATCCGTTCGCATAACAAACAAAGGAGTTACCGATGCAACAACACGACGCACTGATCGTCATCGATCTGCAAAACGACTACTACCCCGGAGGGGAGATGGAATTGAAAGGGATCGAAGCGGCCCACCGTGAGGCGATGCGGCTGATTCGCTTGGCCGCCGATTTAGGCAAGCCGCTTTTTTTCATCCGACATATCGCTCCTGTGGGGGCCCCTTTTTTCGCCGAGGGGAGCGGCGGGAGTGAATTGCATCCCGATCTGCTGCTGGAAGAGGGTGAGGTGATCGTCAAACACCACCCCAACAGCTTCCGCGATACGCCGCTGCAGGAACGGCTGGAGGCGCTGGAGGCACGGCGTCTGGCGGTTTGCGGGGCCATGAGCCACATGTGCATTGACACCACGGTGCGGGCAGGGTACGATCTGGGCTACGCCATCACCCTGGCCCATGACGCCTGCGCGACGAAAGATCTGGAGTTTGGCGGAAAGCGCCTCCCGGCCGGGGAGGTGCATGCGGCCTTTATGGCGGCGCTGGATGGGAAGTTCGCCACGGTGTGTGATGCGGGATCACTCGATGCATCTGAGGTATAAAAGAGCCGGTGCAAAGGAGCGGGAGCAGATCCGGACCTGGCGATACGAAGGTGCCTATGCCCCCTTCAATTACGCTCTGGAAGCCGGGGGATGGTTGGATGCCTTTCCAAAGGATCGGATCTATAGCGTTGAAGCGGCGTGTCGAATCGTCGGGGTCTTTTTTCTCATCGAGCGGAACGATAGGAGGTGGGAGTATCGAATTCTGGTCCATCCGGAAGAGCAGGGCAAGGGGTTTGGAAAGCGGATCACGCTCTTGGCTTTGAGCGAAGCCAGATGCTTGGACATCGATGAATTGATGCTTCTGGTTCGTCAGGACCATAAGACGGCTTATCGGCTCTATCTAAGCGTGGGCTTCGTCGAGACTGGGATGGTGCGGGAGTGGGTTGCGGGAGAACAGAGGATGATGCGTCAGATGGTGAAGCGTTTGGCGTAGGAAAACTTACCGATATTCCTTCGGCGGCAGGGAATAGGCTTTTTTGAAGGCTTTGACGAAATGGCTCTGATCGTAAAAACCCGTTTCGGCGGCGACCTGGGCGATGGAGTGCCTGCCTTCGAGCAGCAAGGCTTTGGCCCGGTGGAGGCGGCGGTCGATGAGGTAGGCTCGCAGACTCAGGCCGAAGCGGCGTTTGAATCGTCGGTTGAGGGCGTCAGGGTGGTAACCGAAGTGCCGGGAGAGCTTCTCGAGCCCCGGGGGATCGTCGAGTCGTTCATCGAGGAAACGGGCGACGGAGTCGGTGAGAGGATCTATGGAATCCGTATCTTGCCGTATGAAATGAATTTGGTCGAAAAGATCATATAAAAGTCCTCTAAGAAGTGTTTCGATTCTTTTTGGAGGTTCCTCTTCGAGGATTAGTCGGCACAGTAGGAGAAAGTGCTCGAAAAAGCCCCGAGCCTCCAGAACGGGCATCTTCCAAAACGCGTTGAAATCCTTTGCATCCGGTTCCTGCTCTCTCCATCGTTGCAGGCAATAGGCGGGATCGAGATGGAGATTGTAATATCCGAGGGGACGAGAGCTTGAGAGTGCGGTGCGGTGGACCCGGTCGGGAGGGTAGAGAGCCACGGCACCGGGGCGGAGGATTCGGGGGGCTTCGTCGTGGAAGCGCACTTCGATCGCTCCCTCCTCGATGGCCGAGAGGCTGAAAGTGGGATGGGAGTGGAAGCCGAAGCG
>JALWNT010000055.1 GCA_027080995.1 Campylobacteraceae bacterium
CCCGGATCGTCGGCGGCGATGAGGAGGAATCCCCCTCTATTTCCGATATAGGCCGCCGACATCAGCGCGTCGCTGGCGACGTTGAGCCCCACCTGTTTCATCGTCGCGGCGGTCCGTTTGCCGGCGATGGCCCCGGCGTAGGCTACCTCGAAGCCCACCTTTTCGTTGGTGGCCCACTCGGCATAGACGGGAAGCTTCAGCTTCGCCTTGATCTTTTGCACCGTTCCGAGAATTTCACTGGAAGGGGTCCCGGGATAGCCCGAGACCATCTCCACGTTGGCATGGATAAGCCCCCAGGCGATGGCGTCGTTGCCCATCAGCGTCTCTTTCATTTTCGGCTCCTTTATCCTCGCGCTAGCCGTCATTCTACTGGGAATTTTCTTAATTGTTCCAATAATTTTACAGATGGTTTCATTGGTGAATAATCTAATGAACAATTGCTTTATATAATGTAACTTTTTGTAAAAGTGACGATTATTTTCAAAGAAAGCTTGACCAAAATCATCGAAACCTCCCCTCGGCGACCGCTATAATGGATCGAATGCACACAAAAGGAGGAGAGTAATGAAATCGACCGTCGTCAAAATCCTGGCCCTGCTGGCCCTTTTGTGGAGCGGTATGCTTATTGCCGCCGAGCCGATCAAGATCGGCGCCCTCGTCGCAGCCACCGGCCCCGCCTCCTTCCTCGGAGACCCGGAGCTCAAGACACTCAAACACTACGTTGCCAAGATCAACGCCGAAGGAGGCCTCAAGGGGCATCCTTTGCAACTGGTCGCCTACGATACCGGCGCCAACCCCAAAAAAGCGGTGACCTTCACGAAACGTCTGATCTACAAAGACAAAGTCGCCGCGATCATCGGTCCCTCCACCACCGGAGAGACGATGGCGATCATCCCCCTCGTCCAGCGGGCCAAAATCCCTCTGCTTTCGATGGCCGGGGGAGTTCCCATCGTCGAGCCGGTGAAAAAATGGGTCTTCAAGATCGTCGCCACCGACCGGATGGCCTGTCAAAAAATCATGGAGGATATGAAAAAGAAAGGCATCACGAAAATCGCGATGATCTCCGGCAGCGGAGGCTTCGGTAAATCGATGCGCAAACAGTGCAAAATGGTCGCCAAAAAAATGGGGATCGATATCCTGGCGGACGAGAGTTACGGCAAAAAAGACACCGATATGAGCGCCCAACTGCTCAAGATCAAAAACACTCCCGGCGTCCAGGCCGTCCTCAACCCCGGGTTCGGACAGGGCCCCGCCATCGTCACCAAAAACTTCAAACAGTTGGGGCTCAAGGTTCCGCTCTACGAATCCCACGGTGTCGCTTCCAAAAAATACATCGAGATCGCCGGCAAAGCCGCCGAAGGGGTCCGCCTCGTTTCGCCTCCGGTTATCGTCGCGGCAAAACTCCCCGACAGCAACCCGGTCAAGAAAGTCTGCCTCGCGTATAAAAACGAGTATGAAAAGACCTTCCACACCCCGGTGGCCAGCTTCGGAGGCCACGCCTACGACGCGCTCTACGCCGTCGCCGATGCCGCCAAACGCAAAGGTATCACCCCTGCCCGGATCCGCGACGGGCTTGAAAGCCTCCACAACTTCGTCGGCATCGACGGCGTCGTCAACATGAGCCCCACCGACCATCTGGGGCTCGATACCAAGTCGGGAATGGTGTTGTTGCAGATCAAGAATGGCGATTGGGAATTGGCGGAATAGCTGAACGTTATGTTATTGGTATATTGGTGTATTGGTGTATTGTGGGCGCCTTTGGCGCAGTCGCAAGTCGCAAGTCGCAAGTCGCAAGAAAAGAGTCATTGGTCATTGATTATTGGTTATTGGGGGCAGGGCTTCAGCCCTGCATGCGGGACTAAAGTCCCGCCTCCATATAACAGGAAGCGTTGCGCCGCAACGCAAACCGAGATCATTCACCATTCACCATTCATCATTCACCATTTGAAAGCAAAGCTTTCGGTTCCTCACTCTTCACTCTTCACTCTTCACTTTTTTCCGCTCCAAGGAGTGAAAAAATGACCGAACTCTTCGCCTTCCTCCTCACCGGCATCACCGTCGGTTTCGTCTATGCGCTGGTGGGGATGGGCTTTACCGTCATCTACAACTCCAGCGGGATTATCAACTTCGCCCAGGGGGAGTTCGTGATGGCGGGGGGGATGATCATGGTCTTTCTCCTCGCGGGCGGGGTTCCCTATCTGCCGGCTTATCTCCTGGCGATTCTCCTGACGGCGATTTTGGGGGTGCTGCTCTGGAAGCTCACCGACCTCTCCCGGGACAGCTCCCAGGAGTCGCTCATCATCCTGACCCTGGGGTACGCCATCTTTCTGCGGGGGGCGGCGGAGGTGGTCTTCGACAAGGAGCTTCATACCCTCCCCCCGATGCTCGGTGAGGGGCATTTCACGATCTTCGGGGCGATTCTGACCTATCAGGCACTGCTGGTCATACTCTTTTCGATCGTCATCGTCGCAGCTTTGTGGTATTTCTTCCGCCATACCCGTACCGGCAAGGCGATGATCGCCGCCTCGGTCGATCCCGATGCCGCACGCCTGATGGGGATCAACCTCAAAAAGATTTTGATGCTCAACTTTTCCCTCGCCGCCGCCATCGCCGCCGTCGGAGGGATCCTGCTGACTCCCATCACTTCCACCAACTACGAAGTGGGAATAATGCTCGGGCTCAAAGGCTTCGCCGCCGCCATCACCGGCGGCCTCTCCAACCCCTTCGGCGCGGTGCTGGGCGGCCTCGTCCTGGGGGTGATGGAGGTCCTGGTGGCGGGCTACCTCTCTTCGGAATACAAAGACGCCGTCGCTTTCGTCATAATGCTCCTGATACTTTTCTTCAAGCCCGGTGGGCTTTTCAGCCGGATCGGAGCCCAACGCGTATGAAAAATTTCGCACGACGCTGGAATCTCACCCCCTCGCTCGGCCTTCTCGCCGCCGCTTTGGCCCTCGTCCCTTTGACACTGAGCAACGACTTCTACTACGAGATCGCCATCCTCGCCCTCTTCAACGCGATGATCACCGTCGGGCTCAATCTGCTGATGGGATATGCCGGGCAGATCAGCCTGGCGCACGGGGCCTTCGCCGGGCTCGGAGGCTACATCGCCGCGATTTTGACGGGCCACTACGGCCTTGCCCCTCTTTTTTCCATCGCGGTGGCATTGGGGATCATGGCACTGCTCGCTTACGGGCTGGCCCGCCCCATCCTACGCCTCCACGGCCACTACCTCGCGATGGCCACCCTGGGGGTGGGGATCATCGTCTCCATCGTCCTCAACAACGAAGAGGAGCTCACGGGCGGGACCGACGGAATGAGTGTGGAGAGCTTCTCCCTCTTCGGCCACGTCTTCACCGAGAGCTGGGAGTGGTACCTCCTGGCGGCTTTGCATCTGCTGGTGTTGCTCTGGCTGGCACAGAATCTCATCGATTCCCCCCTGGGGCGGATCCTGCGCAGTCTCCACGATTCGGAAAAGGCTTCCGCCAGCGTCGGCGTCAAAGTCGCGCGCTACAAAAGCCTCGTCTTCGTCCTCTCCGTGGTCATCGCCGCGCTCGCCGGCAGCCTCTACGCCTTTTTTTCCGGATTTATCTCCCCGCAGGAAGCGGGCTTCAACCGCTCCATCGAACTGGTAGTCATGGTGGTCCTCGGAGGGATGGGGCGTCTCTACGGCGCGGTGATCGGCGCGGTGATCCTCACCGTCCTCCCTCAGCTGCTCACCTCCTTCGAGGATTATCAGACCCTCATCTACGGCGCCATCATCATCGGAGTGATGATCTTTATGCCGAAGGGGATCGTCTCGCTCTTTGATCGGTGGAGGAGAAGGGGATGAATTTGGTTATTGGTTATTGGTGTATTGGTGTATTGGGGAAGGGCATTGAGATCCCCTTCGCGGATCGGCATTGGGCAGTGGGCATTGAGGATTTTCGTCGTTTGAAAAAGGGGGAGAGGGTGGGATCGCGCTTCGCGCTGGTGGGAAGGTGGGAAGGTACAAGACAAAAACCTTCTCACCCTCTCACCTTCTCACCCTCTCACCCTCATAAAAAAAAGCGTTGCAAAGCAACGCCTACC
>JALWNT010000056.1 GCA_027080995.1 Campylobacteraceae bacterium
GGCCTTTTTCGATAAGCAGATCATAGACCAGGGTATTGCGCTGAAGCAGATGGGGATTGTGCGTCATCATAAAGTAGTGCAGATAACGGCCGGTAGCATCCCCGCCGGCGTGAAGAATACGGCTGGCCGAATGCGCCGCCTCTTTCGTATAAAGCAGTGCGCCGTTATCGCCGCGATCAAACTCCATCCCCCGCTTCAGAAGATCTTCTCGAACCGAGAGCGACTCCCGCGACATAATCTCCACCGCTTCGCGCACATTGTGCCATGCTCCGGCGGCGAGGGTATCGTCGATGTGACGCGGCACATCCGCTTCATCCAACGCCGTGACGATCCCCCCCTGAGCATAGAAGGTATTGCACTCCCACGGGATGTCTTTGCAAACGACAAGCACTTTCATCGATTCGGGCAAGTGCATCGCAGCGTAGAGGCCGGCGATCCCCGCACCGATGATAATCACATCGAAGCGCTTCACCGGATCCCTCCTCTGCTCAGATTGTGTTCAACCTGCGGAACATAGACGGGATCGGTCTTGTAGCCGCACCCCGTCGCCATAAGCAGCAGAGATGTTATAATCACGCCATGAAAAAAAGCGCCGCGATCCTTGAGCATCTTGTCGATCAATCCCAATTCAAACCCCTTCGACAGCATCGATGCTATCGCCTTTTTCTCGATCTCCTGCCACCGCGCTTTCGGCAAGCCATCGCCTTTGTTACCATTAAAAATCGTCGCCTTATGGTCGGTCTCCGCCATCCGGGCTATAAAATGGAACTTAATTATAATCAAGAACTCTTGAAAAGCCTATTAAGCACTCTGCGCGAACACCGACCCGAATGCGCTTTTATGGAGGCGGAGAGTGTTGTTCTCTTTGCTTCCAAGTACCACCCCTTCATCGAAAAAACTTCCGAGACGGTTCCACACTATCAAGAACTGGCCATTGGAGAGTTCGAAGTACTCCCCTCGGATGAGCGGCTGCGTGAGAGTTTCGAGTCCATTCGCCGTCTTATTCGTCGAAACCGTGGAGAGCATGAATGAGTGAGGCTCTACTCTCTACGATTCGCAGCCTACCCGATAGTCCGGGAATTTATCAATATTTCGACACACAAGGGCGACTCCTCTACGTCGGCAAGGCCAAACGTCTGCGCGCTCGGGTCAAAAGCTATTGGCGCTTTACCCCCGGCCTCCATCCCAATCCCGAGCTTGGTCCACGCCTCCAAAAAATGCTGGCGGAGACTTCGGCACTCGAATACATTCTCGTCGAGAGCGAAGAGGATGCTCTGATCTTGGAAAACTCTCTCATCAAGCAGCTGCATCCCAAATACAACATCCTTCTGCGCGACGACAAAACCTATCCCTATCTTTATCTTGACGAAGGGGTGGATTTCCCCCGCTTCGAACTGACCCGCAAAGTGATCCCCGGGAAAAAAATCCGATACTACGGCCCCTTTCCCACAGGGGCCCGGGCTTTACTCGATGCTCTGTATTTTCTGTATCCCCTTGTGCAAAAAGCGGGGTGCCTCCGAGGAAAAACAGCGTGTCTTTTCCATCAAATCGGTCGATGCCCCGCTCCTTGCGAAGGCAAAATTTCTCCGCAAGCCTACCGCCGGACCATTGAAGAAGCGAAGCACTCTTTACAGAATCTCTCTCTTCTGACTCGCAAACTCGAAGATCGTATGCTTCGCCTTGCCCAAGAGGAGCGTTTCGAAGAGGCGGCCAAAGCCCGAGACCAAATCGCCGCTATCTCTCAACTGAAAATCCACTCCGGAATCGATCTCGCCCGACAGGAGAACCTGGACATTCTCGCCATTGTCCCCGGAGAGGAGCGGGGAGTCCTGCTGCGTCTCTTTTTGCGGGAAGGACGCATTGTCGCTTCAAGCCACAGTTTCTTTGGGGATTTGGAGTTTTTCGATCAGGAAGAGGCCTATCGACAGGCCCTCCTCTCCTACTATGGACCGGAAACTCCCCGAACCGCAGAAGGGGTGATCCTCGCCCATTCTCTCGCAGGGCGCGAAGAGATCGAACGAACCCTGCGGGAAATCCTAGGCTGGCCGCTCAAACTTCTCGATCCCCGCAGAGGGCCCAAGGCACGCCTGAAGGAACTGGCACTCACCAATGCGGAAGAGTTGCTCAAACAGCGCAAAGAGACGACACAGGAGACTCGTGCGCAGGAGATCCGAAAACTCTTCGGGCTGGAGCGTCTCCCCCAACGAATCGAAGTCTTCGACAATTCCCACCTGATGGGAGAAGCTCCGGTAGGTGCCATGGTGGTCTGGGATACTGACAAATGGGACAAAACATCGTATCGGCGCTATCGTCTCGAAAGTCGCGACGAATACCACCAGATGATGGAGATGCTTCAACGGCGGATCAAAGAGTTCGATCAAGAATCCCCTCCGGATCTTTGGCTCCTTGACGGAGGAGAAACTCTCCGGAGGCTGGCCGAAGAACTTCTTCGGGATGCGGGCGTCAATCTTCCCGTCCTTGCCATTGCCAAAGAGAAGATTGACGCCAAAGCGCATCGGGCCAAAGGGGCCGCACGCGACCTCCTCCATGGGCCCGATGGAGAAATCCGACTCGATCCGAACGATCCGCGTCTGCAGTGGCTCCAAAGACTGCGGGACGAAGCTCACCGCTTCGCCATCGCCTATCACCGCCGTCGCAAACGCACGAATGATAAAAAAATATCCCTACTGGAAAAAAAGGGGATCGGCCCGGCGACTGTCCGACGACTTCTCGACTATTTTGGAAGCTTCGAAGCAATTGAAAAAGCGACGGAGGAGGATCTGCGTCATGCGGCAGGAGAGAGGATCGCCCGTCTGTTGCGTTCCACATCCTAAATCATCTCTTTTTCGCTGCAAACTCCCATTCGACCACACTTTGAGCTCTCTATTGTGAATGCAGATTTTATGTGAAATAGTATATGATATGTCAACTCCGTAAAGGAGAATGTGGAGTATACCCCTGATTGGAAAATACATCAGGGAAGGAGAAGTGAAGAAAGGTGGACAATGTATCTAATTGTAAATGAAGAAAGGCGTATTGTTGCGGCTAGTCCGGAACTGTTGAGAAAAGCGGAGGTCGAAAGTGTTTTCGACCTGCTCACGAAAGAGGATATTTTACAATTTGCCGAGAAAGGCAATTTGCTTGAAATTAATCTCGGAGAGCGAATATATCAGAGCGAAGGCGAAGTGCTCTCTTCACTCTTTGGATCGTTAACGATCCTCCGTTTGGAAGAAAAAGTAGGCGAGGAGATCAGCTTTCCCAAAGAAGAGGAAGTACTCACTCCCGAGTCTAAACTTATAGAAGAGCCCTCTTTGGAATTTATAGAGCCTGTATCGGAGGCAAGTGAAGAAATCTCTGAGCCGGCTCTTCAAAAAAGTATGGAGCCGGAAGAACACACAATCGCAGAAGAGGAAACAATCTCCGACAAATTGATGGAGAACGAAGCAGTCCCTTCCCTAAAGGAAGAAGGTGAGCCAGAGGACATTCTTCCTCTTCTACTTGCGGAGGAAACGAAAGGAGAGGAGACTTCAGAAGCCGAGAGCTCTTTAGATGAGACAAAGCAGCCGACAGAATTTCTCTCTTCCGAGCCGGCATCCCAAAATATCGAACCCCAAGAGCTTGATCTGCTCGAAGCGAATCAACTCGAAGTTCCGGAGGCGCCTTCGATCGAAGAGTTCGATGAAGAGAAGCTGCAGGATAAATCAGTAGGTGACGAAGATCTTTTACGGATTTTTGACGAAGAGTTGGCACGTGAAAATACGGAAGAAAAGAAATCCGAAGACTTCTCTTTCGAAGAACACCTCAAAGAAGAAGAGTTTGAAATTCTTCAAAAGGAAGTGCCTGAACTTTCGGAGAGTGAAGGCATCACCGAAGAACCCTCCGTTTCCGATGAAAAGATCTCCGAAGAAATATCGACGTTCTCCCTCCCCATTGAAGAAAGTATAACCCAGGAGAAATCGTCATCTTTATTCAAAGAGACTTCTCCGAAAAAAGAACTTTTGGACCACTACACTCCAAACGCGGAGAAGAATGCTGAAAAACTCGGTCTTTCCCTTGAGGA
>JALWNT010000057.1 GCA_027080995.1 Campylobacteraceae bacterium
ACTCGCCTAAGCGAATTCAAGAAAATCCAACGCAGCCTATGGGCGAAAGTGCCTCACCCTTCGGGGAGAACGATACGAGGCAATCTGCACGCAAATAAATCATTGAATTACCTACGTGTAGTCCTTCAGATTTTTTACGCACATCTTCCCTCGTCTCGTTTTCTTAATGTTTGAGGTATGTAGTTGGGGCGGTAATAAGAAAAAGGTGAACAACTTGATGTGAACTCTTTTTGGATATAATCGCCTTTATTTAATACTTGCAGGACAGCTACGTGATTACCCTCAAAGAAGCACTCGAAAAAAAGAAAGGCGAATTGGATGAAATTCGTCAAGAGTTGAGAAAAAAGATCGAAAGAAGCGAGCTGAATGCCGTCATCGCTCTCGACGAAGCGGGGGAAGGGATCCCCATTCTCCTCAAGGACAACATTCAGGTGAAGGGCTGGAGCGTTACTTGCGCTTCGAAGATCCTGCAGGGCTACATCGCCCCCTACAACGCCACGGTGGTCGAGAATCTTCTGGCGGCGGGGATAGCCCCCTTCGGACGGGCCAATATGGATGAATTCGCGATGGGGTCGACGACGGAGAGCAGCTTCTACGGCCCCACCCTCAACCCTCACGATACAAGCCGGGTCCCCGGCGGCTCCTCGGGCGGTTCCGCCGCGGCGGTGGCTGCCGGCGAAGCGATCGCGGCACTGGGGAGTGATACCGGCGGCTCGATTCGCCAGCCCGCCGCCTACTGTGGGGTCGTGGGTTTCAAACCCACCTACGGACGGGTGAGCCGTTATGGCCTGGCGGCCTACGCTTCCAGCCTGGATCAGATCGGCCCCATCACCCAAAACGTCGAAGACGCGGCAATCCTCTATGATGCCATCAAGGGCCACGATCCCAAAGACTCCACCAGTGCCGAGTTCAAGAAAGAGCCTATTTACGGGCAGATCGACCCCGATCGCAAGTTGACCGTCGCCGTCATTGATAACTATATCTCCGAAGCCTCCCCCGCGGTGCAGAGAGCCCACGAAGAGGCGGTCCGTGCTCTGGAGGCTGAGGGGCATACCATCATCCACAAAGAGCTCTCCAATACCAAATACGATATCGCCACCTACTACATCGTCGCCACCGCTGAAGCGGCGACCAACCTGGCCCGCTACGACGGTGTGCGCTACGGTCGGCGCTGCGAGGATCCCAAGAACCTGGAGGATCTCTACTTCCGTACCCGCAGCGAAGGCTTCGGCGAGGAGGTCAAACGTCGGATCCTGCTGGGGAACTTCGTCCTGAGCTCCGGCTACTACGACGCCTATTACCTCAAGGCCCAGAAGGTGCGCCATCTGATCCGCGACGAGTTCAACAAAGTCTTTGCCGAAGCGGATCTGATCCTCTCTCCCGTGGCTCCCTCCGTCGCACCGAAGCTGGGAGCGCTGGCCGATCCACTGGAGATGTACAAAAGCGATATGTACACCATCGCCGCCAACCTGATCGGCCTGCCGGGCATCAGCCTGCCCATTATGAAGGACGCCGAGAGCGGTATGCCCGTGGGGCTGCAGCTTCTGGCCAAAGCCTTTGACGAAAAGACCCTGTTCGACGGTGCCGCCAGCTTGGAGCGTGCGGTCAACTACAGCCATTAACCCAAGGAGATCCCTATGCGAATCAAAATGCGTGCCCTGACTTTCGAAGATGTCCTGCTGGTCCCCCAGCACTCCACCGTCCTCCCCAAAGAGGTCTCTCTCAAAAGCCGTCTCACCCGCCGCGTTGGGCTCAACATCCCCATCGTCTCCGCCGCGATGGATACCGTCACCGAGCACAAAGCGGCCATCGCGATGGCCCGTCTGGGCGGCATCGGCATCATCCACAAAAATATGGATATCGCTACCCAGGCCTTTGAGGTGAAAAAGGTCAAAAAGAGCGAGAGCGGGATCATCATCGATCCGATCTACATCGGACCCGACGCCACGGTAGCCGAAGCGGACGCTATGATGGCCGAATACCGGATCTCCGGGGTCCCGGTGGTGGATGAAAATCGCAAACTCCTGGGGATAATCACCAACCGTGATATGCGCTTCATCACCGACAAGAGCCTCAAGGTCAAAGAGGTGATGACCCCTATGCCTCTGGTCACCGCCAAGAAGGGGACTTCCCTCGACGAGGCGGCCAAGGTGCTCCAGGAGCACAAGATCGAAAAACTCCCCATCGTGGATGAAAACGGCGTGTTGACCGGGCTCATCACCATCAAAGATATCGAGAAGCGGGAGCAGTATCCCGACGCCAATAAGGATGAGTTCGGCCGTCTGCGTGTGGGAGCCGCCATCGGCGTCGGGCAGATGGACCGGGCGAAGGCTCTGGTGGAAGCCGGGGTCGACGTGATCGTGCTCGATTCGGCCCACGGCCACTCCCAGGGGATCATCGATACGCTCAAAGCAATCAAAGCCGAGCTGGATGTGGATGTGATCGCGGGAAATATCGCCACCGGAGCGGCGGCAGCGGATCTGATCGAGGCGGGAGCCGATGCGGTTAAAGTGGGCATCGGGCCCGGTTCTATCTGTACCACCCGGATCGTTGCCGGGGTCGGGGTGCCGCAGATCAGCGCCATCGACGAAGTGGCCCAGGTGGCCAACCCGATGGGAGTTCCCGTCATCGCCGACGGGGGGATCAAGTACTCCGGCGATATCGCCAAAGCCCTGGCGGTGGGGGCCAGCTCCGTGATGCTCGGCTCCGCTCTGGCGGGGACCTACGAAGCCCCGGGCGAGATGATCATCTACAACGGTCGCCAGTTCAAAGAGTACCGGGGGATGGGCTCCATCGGCGCGATGACCAAGGGAAGCACCGACCGCTACTTCCAGGAGGGCACCGCCGCCGACAAACTGGTCCCCGAGGGGATCGAAGGGCGCGTGCCTTATCGCGGCAAGATCGCCGACGTCATCCATCAGATGACCGGAGGGCTTCGCTCGTCGATGGGCTACTGCGGTTCCAAAGACATCCCCACCTTCTGGGAGAGATCGGAGTTCGTCGAAATCACCAGCGCCGGACTCAAAGAGTCCCATGTCCACGACGTCACCATTACCAAAGAGAGCCCGAATTATCATTCGTAACGGAATGCATTCGCATTTCAGGGCACCTCTACTAATAGGTCGTGCCCACAACATCTCCAGTTTTTGTCCAGGCAAGGCATCGCTTCGCAGGCATAGCCGTAGCTACGTCAAGAAGCGACCCTTCATTACGGGTTGTTGGTCGTTAGTCATTGGTCATTGAAAAAGGGCCGATATTTTGCTCTGAAGTTTCACTTCTGCATCAATATTTTCTATCTTCATATCCCTTGTATCTCCTGCTTCGCTACCATTTCCTTGATCCTTGGCACTTTTCACCGGAGCTGATACCGGACATAGATGATGATCTTCGTCTTCGTGCGGGGGCGGGGATAGTGCATATAGGCGGTTTTGATCACTTCGATGGTTTGACGGTTCAGCGACGAAGAGTTGAGGCGCCGGCGTAGGCGTAGGCCGCTGATGTCCCCGTTGGGGTGCAGCCAGAATTCGACGACGTTGGTGCCCTGTTCTCCGAAGCGGGCGGCTTCGCGGGGATAGCCGAGATAGTTGAGGGTTCGCTGGGAGATTTGGATGATCCGGCGCAGGTTTTCGTCGATGAAGCGGCGCTGCGAGCGGCTCATACGTGAATAACTGCTGCCGTAGAGGGAGCGGACCAGGCGGCTGCTTGACCGGTGGGGGGCAGGCCGGCGGAACGTGTCGGCCCAGCTCTTCTTTCGGGGAGTGTGTTGCCGTTTTACGTGCCTCTTTCGCACTTTTTTATGCGGCTTCTTTTCGGCGACTCTTTTGGGATGTCGGATCTTTTTCTTTGCTTCGGTTTTTCGTTTTTCCGCTTTTTTCTCCACACTTGTTTTTGTGATTTTCTTTTCACTCCTCTTTTGGCTCAGGTTCGCGTCGTTTCGGGTGATCTTTTTCCGAGTGAAGCCCTCAGAATCCTCGCTTTTGGGCCGGGGTTTTTCTCTCGGCGTTGTTGGGGGTGTTTGCCGGGGAG
>JALWNT010000058.1 GCA_027080995.1 Campylobacteraceae bacterium
CTCCGGGTCGCTCATCGCCCGAAGGCTGTACTCGACGCGGCAGCCCTGCGCACCCCACTCCACCCGAGCGAGATTGAGGCTGCTTTCGGGGATGGCCAACTCACTGTTTTCTTCCACCACACCGTGGGGGGCCGTCGCCAGAAAGCGGATCAGGCGTTGGGATTGGGCCAGGACCTCCTGCGGCGCATCGGCCTCTTCGTCCACCCGCTCGACACGGATCGCCTCTTCATCTTCCAGCGCCTCCATACTGCGCACGAGAGCTTCGGCGTGCACGGGGATCGAATTGCGCCGCTCTCCTCCCTCGAGACGCACGAGCGCCACTTCCCGTTCCGCCAGATACTGCCCCAGCACTTTCAGGGCGTTGGGGATTCCCTTGTCGATATCGACGCCCGAATGCCCTCCGGGCAACCCGGAGACCGAAACCCTCCAAAGCGGGCGTTTGTCACAGACAAGTTCGCAGGAGCGCTCAGCGGCCAGATCCACCCCTCCGGCGCAGCCGATCATCACGACTCCCTCCTCTTCGTTGTCGAGATTGAGCATCGCCCCACTTTGCAGCCTCATCTCCAGAGCCTTCGCTCCCAGCAATCCCACCTCTTCATCAGCCGTCCAGAGAAACTCCAGCTCTTTTCCTTCATCCATCAGCGCCATCATCATCGCCACGGCGATGCCGTTGTCCGCCCCCAGGGACGAATCGATCGCCCGCAGCCACCCCTCATCCTCCACGATCTCGATCTCGGGGGCTTTGCCGACGCAGACCATATCGTAGTGTGCCTGGAGGCAGAGCTTCGGATCCCCACGCCGTGCGAGGATGTTACCGGCGGCATCCACCCTCACCTCGTACCCCCGCTCCCGAGCGAAATCCGCGAGATAGTCTCTGAGCCCTTCGGCTTGCCGGCTGCAGTGGGGAATGGCGCTGATCGTTTCGAAATGTTCGAAGACTCTGGAGAGAGTGTTTTGCATTTGGGTTCCTTTACGATTTCGAGAAATGGACCATTTTGAAACGGTCCCCCATCATCGTCGGGGCGATGAGGGTTTTGATCCGGTCGGCGTGGCGGAGGTAGTCCGAATGGCTCGCGGTTTTAGCGTAGCGCTCGAGAAGGTCGATGAGGCCGAAACGCACCAGGGCCCTCGCCTGGGTTTCGTAACTCTCCAGCCGCATCCCCGCTCCTTCGAAGGCTTCGATGACGTGGCCGAAATTGACGTCGTAGGTCAGATCGATCTTTCCGAAGGCTTTTCGCAGATCCAACTCTTTGTCGAAAAAGGGGTAGGTTTCGTGCCCCGCGTAGACGCGGATCGAAAAGTCGTTGCGCACGGTTCGCTCACCGTAGTCGAAGGAGATGAAATGTGAGCGCTCCGCAGCCTTGGCGACCCGTTGGGCAAACGCTTCGTACCCCACGGCGATCTCCCCTTTTTGCAGACGGTGGCGGCGGGCGAAATCCCGAAGTTCCTCCTCTGCGGGGACCCAGGCAAGAAAGGGATGCTTCACCTCCGCCCTCTCTCCCTCCCGGTAGAGTTCACAGGCAAAGGCGTCGAAGATTTCGTTGGAGACGAAAAGTGCGTAGGGGACGTGCAACTCCTCCAAAGAGCCGAACTGCTCCAGCCGCACCCCGCTGCCGAAACGCTCGGCGAAATACTCCCGCTGGACTTGGCGCACCGGCTCCTGCCGCTCGACGATCGCAAATCTCATCGTCTCCACGAGCGACGGATCGCAACTGTAGAGCCACTGGATCATATCCGCCAGCAGATACCCTTTGTGCGCACCGATCTCCACCAGCCAGGCATCGCGAGGGATCTCCCCCTCCCGGATCCCCCGCCAGAAAAACTCGGCAATCGACGCCCCGAAAAAGGGGCTGGTACTCACCGCCGTATAAAAGTCCCCTCCCTTTCCGATGTCCCGAAAGGTGCGATAATATCCGTTCGGCCCGTAGAGCCATTCGTTCATATAGTCACTGAAGCGCAATGCATCCCTTATTATTGGTATATTGGTGTATTGGTTATTGGGGACGGGGATTGAACCTCGTCTAAAAAATCATAGCAAAGTGAAGCACGGCCCCCAATAAATGTTTACAGTAATTGGCACAGTTGAACCGACGTCAGTCCTTCGCGTTTTCTTTTTCTTTGCTTCGTTTCCTTTTTCTTTGTCGCGCAACAAAGAAAAAGAAATGAAGGGGAATACGGTTTTCTCAAAATTCACTCGTGAATTTTCCCATAAAGCTTCAAAAGCTGGATCTGCTTCTCCACTTCGTAAACCTTCGCATCGAGCTTCGCCATCTCCATCGCGTTGCGCATCGTCTCTACGTCCAGCTGCGTCTTCTGCCCGGCCTGGGCCTGCTCTTTGGTGCTGGCCAGCAGACTGCGGTAGAGCTTCTCGTCGGAGCGGGCCAGGGCGATCTTTTTGTCGATGATGGCGATCGTGTCGAGGACGAGCTTGTATTCGCTGGCGACACTTTTACGCTTATCTTGCAGCTGTACCGCCTGCTGGAGATAGCGTACCCTCCCCGCTTCGATATCCTGGGGGGCGTTGACGCTCAGCGGCATCGAGATTTGAAAACCGTAGCGGTAATAGTTGTCGTGCATTCCGATCAGCGGACGGTTGCTGTCGGTGTCGTAGTAGTTGGCGTTGACGGAGAGAGTCGGCAGATACTTCGACCAGGTCATTTTGCTGTTGTATTCGCTGCCGGCTAGTTGGAGGCGTTGGGCTTCGAGCTCGAGATTGCTCTGTCGATAGCGGCGCCGGGAGATCAGTCGCAGGTGCGGCAGGCGTAGGTTGTCGGGATTTTTGTCGCTGAGCAGCGAGAAGGCGTTACGCAGGTTCTTTTCGGCCAGTTGAAGGACCAACAGACTGGTACGATCCTGATTGCGTTGCAAAATCGCCTGATTGAGAAAGCTGCTGTCGATCACCCCCGCGTCGTACTGTTCCCGTTTTCGTCGGATATCGATCTCGTCGTTGCGGATCTTGAGGCGAAGCTGCCGCTGTTGGAGACGGTTTTTGCGCAGGTCGAAGAGGATTTCGATCGCCTGAGTGATCATCTGACGCCGCTGCAGACGGATCTGAGCGGCGGTGGCTCCCTCCTGCGCGTTCGCGAATTTGACCGCGTAATAGATCCCTCCGCTTTTGAAGATCGGCTGACTGATCCCGACACTGAAGGTGCTATCCCTCGCCTCCTTGCCCCAGGGCTGATCGCTGCGGCTCTCCCCGTAGCTCAGCATCAGAGGACTGATCCAGCTTTTGCGCAGCACGGCGCTTTCGAGTCGGTTCGCCTCCTCCTGATAGTCGAAAATCAGATTTTTTTCCCGGGAGAGGTAGTTGGCCAGATCGCTCCCGGCCGCCAGAGGCAGGAGAAGAAGATTAGAGAGTAGCCAGAGCTTTTTCAAAACGTTTGAACCCTTCATCGATCTCCTCGCGGCTGATGGTCAGCGGAGGGAGGAAACGCACGGTATTGCGACCCGCTTTGAGCACGATCAGCCCCTCGGCGAAGGCCGCCTCCAGGATCGCCCCCTGCGTCGCGGCGTCGCGGCAGCGAAGCCCCCGCATCAGCCCCAGTCCCACCGCTTCGGTGAAGCGCTCGGGCATGCTCTCTGCCAAACGCTCCAGATAGCGGCTGAAGCGCTCGATCCGCTCTGCCAGCGCCCCGTTCTCCTGCTCCCGTTCCAACACTTCCAGGACTGTCAGCCCCGCCCGGGTACTCAGATAATTCCCCCCGAAAGTACTGCCGTGGTCCCCGGGCTTGAAAATCTCTTTGAGCCGGGTCATCGCCACGCCGATGGGTACCCCGCCTCCGAGCCCCTTGGCCAGGGTGATGACGTCGGGCTCGATCCCGTAGAGCTGCGAAGCGAGAAACTCCCCCGTACGGTAAACCCCCGTCTGCACCTCGTCGACGATCAGCAGCAGCTCCCGGCTGCGCAGGAACTTCGCCAGATCCTGCACCTCGGCCCGTTCGAAGGGCTGCACACCGCCTTCACCCTGGACCAGCTCGATCATCACCGCCACGGTTTCATCGTCGATCGCTTCGTAGACGGCATCGATGGAGTCCACGTAGGCGAAACCGGCCGGATAGGGGGAGAAGTCCGGTTTGTGCATCTCTTTTTGCCCCGTCGCCTTGACGGTGGTGATGGTGCGTCCGTGAAAGGAGTGTTTGAGGGTGATCACCTTGTAACGTTTGGTTTCGAAACGGGTTTCTCCGTATTTGCGGGCGATCTTGATCGCCGCTTCGTTGGCCTCGGCTCCGGAGTTTCCGAAAAAGCAGCGCATATCGTAGCCGCTGAGTTTGACCAGCCTCTGGGCGAGTCTCGCCTGCGGCTCGATCACCTGAAGGTTGGAGATATGGATCAGCTTCGACGCCTGATCGCAGATCGCCTCGCTGAGCTTCGGGTGGGCGTGGCCGAGGCTGGAGACGCCGATCCCGCTGGCGAAATCGATAAACTCCCGTCCGCTCTCATCGTAAAGTTTCGCTCCCTCTCCACGAACAAAATTGGTGTAATTTCGGGCATAGGAACCCAGCACATATTCTTTGTCGAGTCGTTCCAGATCGTTCATCGCGTCCCCCTGGGAAATTTGCCGAATTATAACACTTTCCAAACGGATTCCCCGATCTCTCTGTGCTATAATCAACAGAGCGATACGTCCTCTTTTTTTCAAAGGTTAGGTCATAGAATGAAATTTGCCGTCGAACACTCTTCCATCCTTCTGAGCGTTACCAAATGGACCTTTTTCTCCAGCGTCGTGGGGATTATCATCGGCTCCATCGTCACCCTCTTTCTCAACATTCTGGCGTGGGGAGAAGCGGGACGAAGCTTTTTGCCTTTTCCCTACTATTATCTGCTTCCTTTCGGCCTGATGCTTAGCGTCTGGCTGACGAAGCGTTTCGCACCCGAAGCCAAGGGGCACGGGACCGAGAAGGTCATCGAAGCGGTCCACAAACGTAGCGGAAAGATCGACGTAGCCGTCATTCCCGTCAAACTGCTCACCACCGTCATCACCCTGGTCACGGGAGGCTCCGCCGGTAAAGAGGGCCCCGGAGCGCAAATCGGTGCCGGGACCGCCTCCGCCATCGCCGATCTGCTCCGTTTTTCTCCCAAGGACCGTAAAAAACTGGTCATTTGCGGGATCAGCGCCGGTTTCGCCACCGTCTTCGGGACTCCGATCGCCGGGGCGATCTTCGGTATCGAAGTCCTCGTCGTGGGTGCCGTGATGTACGAAGTACTGCTCCCCTCTTTCGTGGCGGGTTTTAGCGCCTTTTTTACCGCACAGTATTTCGGCGTCAAATACACCTACTACGACATCAGCTACTTCCAGCACTATTTCATCGATCCGGTGCTCATCGCCAAAGTAATGCTCGGAGGAGTCTTTTTCGGCCTGGTCGCCTACCTCATCATCGCCACGCTGCAGCAGACCGAAAAAGCGGTCGAGAGGATCCCGATGAATCCCTACCTCAAAGCCCTGGGAGCCGGAGTACTGCTCATTCTCCTCTCCTTTGTCCTCGGGACCAGTTATTTCGGCCTGGGTCTGGATACGATCTCCCAGAGTATGAACATCCAAAACGAAATCGTCGGCGGAACTCCCTGGTACGCCTTCCTCGCCAAAATCTTCTACACCGCCGTCACCCTCGGATCGGGAGGCAGCGGAGGGATCGTCACACCGATCTTCTACATTGGAGCCACCAGCGGGCACTGGTTCGGAGGGCTCTTCGGCAGTGAACATCAGCTGGCACTCTTTGCGGCGCTGGGCTTCGTCAGCGTCCTCGCCGGCGCCACCAACGCCCCCATCGCGGCGACGGTGATGGCGATGGAACTTTTCGGTATGGACGTGGCCCACTACGCCGCAGTAAGCATCGTCATCAGTTTCCTCGTCTCCGGACACCGCAGCGTCTTCCCCTCTCAAAAGATCGTCATCAGCAAGTCCGATCTCCTGCAGATCGACTATGGCGAAGACATCGAACACGCTCGCGTCGATCTCCAGGAGGAGCCGCAAAAGAAAATCCGAAACATTTACCGCGGCATTCAGCTCAAACGGGAACGTTACCGCCAAAAAACCAAACGGCGAATGAAAGAGCAGCGGGAAGAGCGGGAATTCAGAAAAACCGAAAAAGCGATCGAGAATGAATTGATAGAGTAAGCACTCGGCAAAGAGAGCAAGACACTCAAAGCCCCAGCCGTTTCGCCGCCTCGGCGATGTCGATGTCGATCTGCCGGCGCAGCGCCTCGAGCGAATCGAAACGGCGGTTGGGGCGCAGATAGTCGAGAAATTCGATAAAGACTCTTCCTTGAACCTTATCGACTTTTCGGCCGATAAGATGCGTCTCTAGAGCGAAACCTCCCTCCGTCGTCACCCGGTTGCCCAGGAAGACGACGCTGGGATACCAGATCCCGTCGAGGCGTGTCCGCCCCGCATAAACCCCTTCGGCTGGAAGTTCATATCCGCGGACGTTCAGATTGATCGTCGGGACCAGTTCGCGCCCGCCGATTCCTTGCCCTCTGACCGCTTCGCCGTCGAGACGGTAGGCGCGTCCGAGCATCCGATTGGCCGCCGCCAACTCCCCACGGCGCAAAAACTCCCGTATCGTGCGTGCGTGGACGGAGACACCTCCCACGGTCACCTCCCCCACAACGACCACTTCACCGTCGAAGAGGCGCTCCAGAAGCTCAGGAGTCCCCTCTTTGTTCCGGCCGAAGCGAAAATCGTAGCCGACGACAATCTTTTGGAGTCGGGGATAATCGTGCTGTAGACGCTCGATGAAGGCTTGCGGACTCCATCCCCGGATCCGCTCGAGAAGGAGAAAGGCGCAGGGCCGATCGGTGTACCAGCTGCGCTTGAATCCCGGCGTCAACGTGCCGCGCCCGTGTTCGATCACTAAGACAAGCTCCGCCAGAGCGATCAACTCCCGATGGGCGACGTGCATCCCGTCGAAGGATCCGATCGCCAGACTCTTGATACCGTTTTCGATCCTGCTCACAAGCTCTCCTGCTCTGAACCCAAACTATGCATTAGCCAGCACGCCATCTGCATCAATCATCGGCGGTATAGGCGACACATCCAAAGCCTCGACGCACCCTCCGAGTGCGCCTACGTTTTGGCTGTGCACCCCTACACACCGAGTACCGACGCATTTGACGCACTTTCTACTGCATAGTTTGGGTTGAAATCTGGGACTATTACCGTACCGAATAAATACCCGGGATTATACGATACAATCAGAAAAAAGGAGGCAACAATGAAAAGTTCGATGATTTTTATGATGTTCTCCGGCCTTGTGGCGGCCGGGACCGTCATCCCCCCGCAAAAAGCCGACCTCAGCCTGACGATCTACGGCAACGACCGGGCGTTTGTGCACGAACGACGCGAAGCGAAGATCCCCGCCGGGCGGCAAAAACTGATCTATCAAAACGTCCCCCGTTCGCTGATCGCAGCCAGCGTCGTCCCCGAATTCGGCGGCGTCCCGGTGACCCTCTATTCCCAGAACTACGTCTACGACCTCATCTCTTTGCCTTCGATGCTCAACAAAAGCATCGGACGGACCGTTGCTTTCTACACCAACGGTCGCAACCCCACCCGGCTAGAGGGTACACTCCTGGCCGCCGAGCCTTCCGTAATGGTGCGGGAAAAAGTCAGCGGGAAGATCTATGCCCTGGAAAAAGCGACGCAGGTCCTCTTCCCGAAGATTCCGCCTACAATGATCACCCGCCCCAGCCTGGTCTGGAACATCGACGCCGCCAAAGCGGGGAAGCTCCAAATCGACCTCAAATATCTCAGCCAAGGCCTCAGCTGGAAAAGCGACTATGTACTCAACCTCCATCCGCAGAGAAAAAAGCTCGATCTGACGGGTTGGATCACCGTCAAAAACGACTCGGGAGTGCGCTACCCGAACGCCCGAATCACCTGCCTCGCCGGAGAGGTACATCTAGCAAGAGAGGAGAACGAAGAGAGCTTCGGTGCCACTCGAATGTTGAAAGCGATGCCCACGCCCTCTGTCAAAGAAGAATCCTTCGCCGGGTACCACATCTACAAAATCCCTTTTCGTGAAACCATCGCCGACAAGGAGCAAAAGCAGATCCGTTTTCTCTACCGTGACAATGTCACGTACGAACGCTACGGCAAAGCGGTCATCGCTTCATTCCCTCGCGAGGGGGAGACGAAACTCCGCTTCGTCAATACCCTCCGTTTCGCCGATACGAAGAAAAACGATCTGGGAATCCCCCTCCCTGCGGGTATGATCCGTATGTACAGTGCCGACAGCAACGGCAGCACCCACTTCATCGGCGAAAGCCGCATCGGAAACATTCCGGCCGACGAAAATGTCACGCTCAAAATCGGCCTCCTTTTTGACGTGACCGGGGAAATACGCGTCGTCAAATACGTCGCTCGCAAAGGCTACCGCAACGTTATCAGCCGCTACACTCTGCACAATCGGGGTGACGAAGCTCTAACCCTCAAACTCGAAGAACGCATCCCCACCTACGGCGGAACGATCCATCTGCGAAGCACCTGTACCGCTCCCGTCTGCACCAGCCGGAAACTCACCGCTTTCATCCGGGAGTTCACCGTCCATCTCGCCCCCCGCCAAAGCTACAGCTTCGATTCGGAGTTCGAAGTGATCCGGTGATACCCATTTTTACTCCTTATTCCCTGTTGTGTGGATTTTGTCGATGATGCCGCTGGTACTGCGCCCTTCGACAAAATCGACCAACTTCACTTCCCCGGCCAGATCGCTGCCGACCACCTCTTTGCCCCGGTAGTCTCCCCCTTTGACGAGGACATCGGGGCGCACCTTTTCGATGAGCTTATAGGGGGTATCCTCCCCGAAGAGGCAGACGTAATCCACCGCCTCCAGGGCCGCCAACAGATAGGCGCGGTCCATCTCGGGATTGACGGGGCGGCTCTCTCCCTTGAGGCGGCGCACCGAAGCGTCGCTGTTGAGCCCGACGATCAGCACGTCACCGAAGCTTTTCGCCTCCTCCAGGTAGCGCACATGCCCCAGATGCAGGATGTCGAAGCAACCGTTGGTAAAGACGATCCTTTTGCCCTCCTTTCTCAGTCGCTCTACGATTCGCTCCAAGCGCTCCGGGGTGACGATGCGATCGGCGGTCCCCGACGCCTGCAGCTCCTCCTCGAATGCCGCGATCTCCTCCCAGTCGGCAGTGGCGCTGCCGAGCTTGCCCACGACCACCGCGGCCGCGGCGTTGGCGATGCGGGCCGCTTCGTCGATGTCCCCGCCACAGGCCCGCACAAAGCCCAGCGTGGCGATCACCGTATCCCCCGCTCCGGTCACATCGTAGACCTCCCGGGCTTTGGTGGGGATGATCCGCATCGTGTCGCCGAAAATCGCCATTCCCTCTTCCGAGAGGGTCACGATCGCCCGCTCGAGCCCCAGCTCCTCTTTGAGCCGGAAGCCCGCTTCGCGCAGTGTCGCTTCGTCGCGGATCTCGATGCCCGTCGCTTCGCTCGCCTCTTTGCGGTTGGGAGTGATAGCGGTGGCGCCGCGGTACTTGGAGTAGTCCGTCCCTTTGGGGTCCACCATCACCCGGATCCCCCGCTTTCGTGCCCGGGCGATCACCCCCTGGGTCAGCGTCTCGGTCAAAACCCCTTTGCCGTAGTCGGAGATCAGGACCGTCCCGATCCCCCGATCCAGCAGCTTTTCGATCCGCTCCAACAGCTGCGCTTCACTCCCGGCATCGATGGGGATCCGGGTCTCGCTGTCGAAACGCAGCACCTGCTGATGGGAGGCGATGACGCGGGATTTGCGCGTGGTGCTGCGCTGCGGATCACGCACCAGGGCTTCGCACCCCACCCCCAGATCCTTCAGCATCCCGATCAGACGCTCCCCGTCGCGATCCTCCCCGATCACCGACGCCACCTCGACCTCCGCTCCCAGAGCGACGAGATTGTTGACCACATTGCCCGCCCCGCCGAGCACTTCGCTCTCACGCTGCACATCCACCACCGGCACCGGCGCCTCCGGAGAGATCCGCTCCGTTTTGCCCCAAAGATAGTGATCGATCATCAGGTCGCCGAGGACGAGGAGTTTGGGGCGGCAATTTTGATAGTTATGCATTGGACGCTCCGCTTTCGTCGTTTGTCGTTTGTCGTTTGTCATTTGACAAATAACGTTTTTTCAAACCGACAATCATTTTACCGATATCCTCCAATTCGGCAATCCAACGAAAACCTTGATCTTTATCGATGTAGTCGATTTTCATCCCAATGTAAATTTGCGTCTTCAATTCGGCAGCAGACCCCTGGGCAATATCCAAAAAGCGATAACTCTCTTTATCGGATACCCGTTCCACACCTTCAGCGATATTCGATGGGATCGAGAGACCGGAACGTGTAATCTGATCTTTGAACCCATAATCTTTAAGATCACGTAAATGGAGATAAATGTCAGCGCTTAGGGCCGCCGATTTTTTCCAAACATCCAATTTTTCACACTTCATTGAGAACTCCAAATTAAATCAAACGACAAAGAGGGGCAAAGCCCCGTTCAAACGACTAACGACGCCTTTAGCGACCGGCGACTTCTGTCTCAAAAAGCCGTACAATCTCCGGCAGATACCGTCGGATCCCCTCTTCGAGGCTTACTTGCGGCTCGTATCCCAAGTATTCGCGGGTCGGGGCGATGTCCGCTTCGGTGAAGAATTGGTACTGACCGATGTAGGGGTTGGGGATGTATTCGCAGGGAAGCTCGGTACCGAGCTGTTCTTGGAGAATGTCGACGATGTCCTGGAAGCTTCGGGCATTGCCGGTACCGACGTTGTAGACGCCGCTCTTTTTGGGCGCGCAGGCTTTGAGGTTGGCTTGGATGATGTCGTCGATGTAGATGAAATCCCGCAAAATCTTGTCGGAGCCTTCGAAGAGACGCGGATTTTTGCCCGCCAGGATCTGATGGCCGAACTGGAGGATCATCGAGGCGGTTTTGTTTTTGAAAAACTCCCGGGGACCGTAGACGTTGAAGTAGCGCAGCCCCACGATCGGCAGATCGCTGCGCTTCATCCACTCGTAAGCCAGATGGTCCATCGCCAGTTTGCTGAAGCCGTAGATGTTGGCCGGGTCTTCCCGTCCGACGGTCTGGGGGGCCGGTGCGTTGCCGTAGGTGGCCCCGCTGCTGGCGTAGACCATCGCCGCTCCCATCTCATCGGCCATCTTCAGCAGATCCTTGAAGGCGTTGAGATTGGTCTGCATCATGATCTTCTGATCGCCCACCGTCGTATCGCTGATCGCCGCTTCGTGGAAGATCACATCGAAGCGAAAATCCCGCAGACGCTCCAGATCCGCCGGTTCGTTGATATCCCCGGTAACGATCTCGCCCCGGAAGCCCTGCAGGTTTTTGTAGTGGCCGAAGCTCTTGAGATTGCCGTTGTCGAAGGTTTCGGTACTGCGGAAACGGTCGAAGACCACCACCTTCGCCTCAGGAGCGTTCTGCTGGAACCAATGGGCGAGATTGGAGCCGATAAAGCCGGCGCCTCCGGTGATGAGGATGGTTTTGTCGTTGAAGTTCATATTCACGTTCCTTTCTAATCCAATATTTCATCGAGAAATCTTCGCACCGTTCGCATTTCGCCAACGTCCGGAGTCTCCACTTTCTCAATCAATCGACTCCTATCGATCGCACGTATCTGGCCGATCAACAAGTCCGAATCTTTTTTCAGGTTCCCTCTCCTGGTGATTCGCAATCTCAAGGGTTCAGCTTTATCGATCAAAACCGTTGTCAAGGGCATCACGATGATATTGGGATAAGCACCTTCGTGATTGAGCACGTCACTCTGGACAATCATTGCGGGACGGACTTTGCCCACTTCATTCCTCCGCTTTTGAGGGTTGAGATCGACCACCCAGATCTCACCTTTAGAGGCCATCATCGAACGTTCCCTCCCAAAGTGTCGCCTCTTCCTTCTCCGCATCTTTCACCCGCAACGCCGCCTGACGCAGCCGACGACTTTTTGTATCCAGAACGTGCTGCGCATAATAATCCAACGCCTCCTTGACTACTTCACTCTTTTTTTTCTGCAGCGTTTTGGCTACCTTATTCAAAAGTTCTTCATGCGGTTCATCCAGTTGTACTATCGCTGCCATTTCTCTTTATCCTCTTCTCTTTCGTCAAAATATCAAAAAGCCTTCTTTTAGTCTATTTTATCACAGTCGATCGGCCCGTTCTTTTCGACAAGCAATGTGCGCCCCACTCCCGCGGCTTCGGCCGCTTCGATGTCGCTCGTTTTGTCTCCGATCATCACGGAGGCTACCGGATCGATCCCGAAACGCCTGATCGCTTCGCGGAGCATCCCCGGCTGCGGCTTGCGGCATCCGCACCCCTCCTCCGGCGTATGGGGACAGAAAAACACCTGCTCCCGGGAGATCGCGATCCCCGCTCTGCGCATCTCCTCGAGCATCGCGGCCGTCACCCGCTCGAAATCCTCCCGGCCATAGTACCCCCGTCCGATTCCCGACTGGTTGGTCACGACGATCGGCAGATAGCCCCGCTCTTGCATCCGCCGGATGCAGTCGAGAATCCCGGGGACAAATTCGAACGCCTCGACGGTATGGACGTAGCCGTAGTCGAGATTGATCACCCCGTCACGATCGAGAAAAAGCGCTTTTTTCATACAAGGTCACCCTCCATTTATCGTTTCTCCCTCCACTCTTCATTTCCCACTCTTCACTCTTCGTTCTTCACTCTTCATTCCAAAAGCTCCCCCTCCAGAAACCTGGCCACCCCCTCTTCGTCGTTGCTCCAGGGCAGGACGAGATCGGCCCGGGCTTTGAGCTCGTCGATGGCGTTGGCCACGGCGATACGGCGTCCGGCCATCTCGAAAAGCCCCAGATCGTTGTGGCTGTCTCCGAAGACCGTCGTATGGCGGCGGTCCACCCCCTCCATCTCCTCCAGCTTGGCCAGGGCATGAGCCTTGTCTCCCTCGGGATGCAGCACCGTCATAAACCAGCAGTCGATGTAGGGGTCTTTGGAGCGTTTGATTTCGATCGCGCTCCCCAGCGCTTCCCGGAGCCGCCGCTCCAGCCGGGCCGTATGCTCTTCGTCGTGGAGGTAGACGATCTTGAGGGTCCGCTCTCCCGCCTCCATCCGCTCCGTATCGAGCACCCTCCGGTCGTTGTGAAAAGTCGCGAGCAACTCCCGCTGCCAACGGTTGGGGCGGCGGGGATAGACGAAGGACTCGAGCCCGTCCTCCTCCAGACTCACCAGCAGCGGCTCCATCTCCATCTCCTGCCCGATCCCGATAATCTCCTGAGCCGTCAAGCGATCCAGCGCCGCCACATGCCGCAGCTCTCCCTCCATCGTCGCGATCAGCACGCCATCGAGCAGGATCATCGGCTCGGTGATTCGCAGATCCTTCAAAAGGCGACATACTCCCGTCAGACTCCGGGCGGTCGCGACGGAGAGGCGTGCTCCCTTTGCCACCGATTCGTTCCATACTCTACGGGTATACTCTCCGACGCTCAGATCGCTTTTGAGCAGGGTTTTGTCCAAGTCACTGAGATAAAAATTGTGCATGGTCTCCTCTTCGCCCGAATTTCCGGGAAAATGAACGGTCTCATTATCCCACATTTTTTTCGGTAAAGATTGAGATACCCGCTTCCTGCGGCCACAAAGATATTTCGGACCACTGGGCACGGATCGCAGAATCCGCCGCAAATGAGTTGCGAAATTTTAGAGTCTTCGAAGACGGATCGTCATTTTCGGCAAAACTTTGTCCGTTTTGAAAAGGGCGGTATTGTCTCCTTTCGAAACCTTGAGCTCTTTGATCTTCTTGCCGTTACGGTACAGAGCGTATCGTCCCGGTTTGAGGTCGGTGACGAGATGCCACATTCCTTTGATCGTGTTATGCAGCGTATATCGTACAGCCGATCTTAGCCGCTCTTTGCGGGCGAAGCAGACGACCCGATCGCCGATGCGCACTCCACTGTTCGCCCGACTGCTCAGATGCTCCAGAGGATCGAAATTTTCAAGATCGGCATCTCCCATCTGAATCACGTTGAGTACATTGACATGCGTGGAGACCGGCAGATCGATGACACTCTGCCAATGCCGTTCGGATCGGTTGACGACCCAGTCGGGGACTCCCCGCCACAGGCGTCTTTCATCCACCTTTTCGATGACGACACTCTCAGGCTCCAGTGTTTTCTGGAGCAGTTTGTATCGGCCGTTTGCACTCAACTGAGTGACGGTATCTCCGTCGATCTGCGGTTCACTCAGTGCCCGGAGGCGATACTTCGACCATCCGGCCGTTTTGGTCCGCAAACGATCGAAAATCACGGCGTAATCTCCCCACCAGACGAAGTGTCGACGGTAGCTTTTGACGTTGGCGACCGGATTCGTTTCATGAGCGGAGTCGTTCCACTGTCCATCGGCGTTCAGCATCGCATAGGCCAGCAAAATCGGCTTCTCCACCGCCCGATGACGGGTAATACGCGCCGGTTTCTGACTGTCAAAGATCGCGGTCCCCGAGCAGGATTCCCCGTTGACTCTGCAATTGTTTTCGATGGAGAGAGTGTTGAAAAAATCTCCATGCGAGAGGGCTTCGTAGTTTCGGGCTCCTTTCGTCAGATACCCGTCTCCTCTCCAGAGCGAAAAGTGCCCCTGATCCATCGCCTGCTAATCCATCGGAATGCTTCCGTCTCCCCGGAAAATCCCCCAACGCGCCCGGGTACCCCACCGGTCCCGAAAGAGTAGAAAATCCGGAGAGCGTGCGAAACGGATCTTCGGCAGATGCGCCCGGTAGGGATCGCTGACGTTCGCGTCGGGTCTCGCATAGAAATACTCCAGAAAATAGTCGTTGTAATCCCCGATGTTTACCCGCTTGGCGTATCCGCTTCCCAACGCGGCTACGCGACGATATCCCGCACGCTCCGCGAAATAGGTCGAAAGGATCATCGCCCGTCTCAGCCAGGGTTGATTGCGCAGATCGTTGGGATCCTGCCAGGAGCCGTAGTCGGCGATGCGGCGGCGTGTCGGCTCCGTCAATGCGATCATCGAAAGAATGATATTTTTCCAAAAAGGTTTGAGCGCTTTTTCCTTGACGTTCACGTCGTATCCGCAGGCGCTTTTGAGCGTCATTTCGTAGCCCGAGATACCGACGATATCGGTCGAGGGGAAATAGGCCATCCCGGTAAAGTAGACACCGCCCAGGGCCGCTTTGACCGTATCGCGATTGGAGGTGCCGTGATCGACGTAATATCCGCGTACCCATCCCGTCCAGGCACGATCGAGCATCGTCACCGCATCGTCGTAGTCTCCGTAGAGCGCCGCGCCGAAGGTCAGATGCAGATTACCTGTCAGCAAGTTGGCGTCGCTGTCGGTTCCCGAGGCGGTACGATCCCACCCTCTCCAGAATTTGTCGCTGAGGATTTTCATCTTCCGGTGATAGCGATTTCGTCTCGAGGGGGTCATCCCGGCATAACCGTAGAGCCAATCGTAGGTCAG
>JALWNT010000059.1 GCA_027080995.1 Campylobacteraceae bacterium
GCGTGCAGATTGCCTCGTATCGTTCTCCCCGAAGGGTGAGGCACTTTCGCCCATAGGCTGCGTTGGATTTTCTTGAATTCGCTTAGGCGAGTCCTGCAAAAATCCGCCTTGCCTATGAACGAAATTGTCCCATCAATGTTTGAGGTATGTAGTTGGGGCGGTAATAATATAGTTTCTTTAAGTGAAATCTAATGTTATCTTTGGTCTAATAATCTTCAGATGGGTGTGAAGGAGGAGTGATGTTGAAAAGAGGAGAGCTGAAATTGGTCCGGCGATCTTTGAAAGACCGCCGAAGAAGAAATATCAACCCTGATCCTGTCTATGGAAATCGAAGGGTCCGCACCGAAAGAAGGCGAGCACAAGGCCCACTGCTTCCTACTTTATACCTTCTGCTGGAAGCAATCATGATTTTGTTATTGATCTATACTTTTTACGAATTGGGCATCACTTGGCTCTTTTATCTGGCTGTAGCGGCAGGCACATATTACTTTCTTTTTTCCTGTATACCCCGTTATCGTATCGTATTGCGTCGACAAAAATTATATGGACCGGGTAAAAACGGATCCGTAGCTTCTTCCTGAAAACAAACTATCTTTTTTTATCCTCCCGTCTCATAAAAGGCTCGGTTCGAGCCTTCATTCTCTGTTTCGCTCCAACGGTTCTCTTTGGGTTTGTCGCGCAACACTTCAGCCAAAATACCGGCGGCTGCATCGATATCCCCGGCACGCACGGCTTCGGCGATGCTCTGCGCTTCATCGAAGTAGAGACAGGGAATCAGGTGGCCCTCCGCCGTAAGACGAATGCGGTTGCAACTCTCGCAGAAATCGTGCTTATGAGGATCGATGAGGCCGAATTCGTATCCGTTCTCTTCGATGCGGTAATTGAACGCGGGGCTGGCTCCTTCGCGACCGAGACGGTGGATCGTGTAGCGCTCTTTGATCCGCTCGAGAATCTCTTTGCCGTAAAGGCCGCGAATCTCGTCGCTGGCGTGAGAGTTTTCCATATATTCGATGAAACGGATTCTGATGCCGCGTTCTCGGGCGAATTCGAGAAGATCGAGAATCTCGTCGTCGTTGATCCCCTTGAGCGGCACCATGTTGATTTTGATGCCCAGCCCCGCTTCCTGCGCACGGTCGATCCCGTCGAGGACTTTACCCAGTACGTTTTTCTGTGCGATACGGGCGGCGACAGCCGGCTTGAGGGAATCGAGAGAGACATTGATGCGCTTGAGGCCAGCATCGCGCAGTTTTTGCGCTGTTTCCGGGAGAAGATATCCGTTCGTCGTCAACGCCAGATCGATGTCGGGTTTGTAATCATGAATCATCGCTACGAAGCGATCCAGATCCTGCCGCAAGAGAGGTTCTCCGCCGGTAATGCGGATCTTGTCGATCCCCTCATCGATGGCTAGACGGATAAATTTGAAGAGATCTTCGAAACTGAGAAGATTCTCCTGCGGAACCCAGCTGAAAGGCTTCTCCGGCATGCAGTATTGGCAACGAAAATTGCAGCGCTCGGTTACGGAAACTCTGAGGTAGTTGACTCTGCGACCATGTCCATCGATCAGCATACGATTCTTCTTTTCTTAAAGAGATTGTTTCGGGGAGTAGAGTAGCGAAAGTGTGTTGAAAAGACAAGGAAAGCAATCAAGATATTAAAAAAGGTATCGCAAAGCGATACCAACCTCAACTATTCACTGTAAGAAGAGACGCATTTGCGTCTCTTCTTACTTAAGCCCTTTCCACTGGGATTTGTACCAGAGCCAAGCCAGAATACTGAAGATAATGAAGTAACCGATAACCCAGGGGCCGACCGCTTCACGCTTGGGCTTGCTGGGATCGCCGACCTCTTCGAGGTATTTGAAGACTTTCTCGTAGCCCTCTTTGCTCACACCGACACGGGGCATCGCCGTGCCGGGAAGCTGGGCTTGAGGATCTTCGACGAAAGTCTTGAGATAATCTTCACTACGAGCCCGAACGATGATACTCAAATCGGGAGGAAGCTTGCCGAGGTATTTGACCAGATGGTCTTTATATTTCGCCAATTTCTCGTCGAATTTGAGTTTCTCTTCATCCATATGGGTCTGGATGTTGGGCTTTGTCTTGGGCTCATCACCGATCTGCGTCCACTTGGCATAACGCATTTCGTGGCAGCGACCGCAGGCGAAGTCGTACGCCTCTTTGGGAGTGACCTCTTTGGGAGCGATGGACTTGAAGTACGCCACCAGGTCCGCTGCGCTCTTGTCATCCGTAGCCATCGGAGGCATGGGATAGGCGCGGTTCTTGAACTTGTGAGCGACCATCGCCGTATGGACGGGATCCTTGAGGAAATGGGCCAGATATTTCTCATCCAGTACCGCTCCGGCCAGGCTCAGATCGGGAGGATTGACACCGTAGGTCGCGGCGGCGGTGACGGGATCCATCGGTGCGGGCATCTTGGCCGCTTTGATGGAGTGACAGCCGGCACATGCGGCAGCAAGTGCCTGCCCCTTTGCGGCGTCACCTTTCGCGTTGATCGGTTTGAGATCCTCATATTTGAAGTTTTTGAACTCCACGTGTTTGTGCATAACGGAGTGAGCGTAAGGCTCGACTCCCCAATAGGTCACCAGCGTAAAGAAGACGACGACCGCGAGAATTTTCAACTCTTTCATTTTTTTCATTTTTGCCCCCTAATCGGTTTTTCCAATTTGGTGATGAACGGCAGGGCTACCCAGAGGAGGATGAAGGTCCAGGCGGCAATGGTGCCGATCGTAGTGTAGATGCCCATGGGGGGCACTTTACCCATGATGGTCAGAACGATCATATCGATCAGCAGAGCCCAGAACCAGAACTTGAAGATTCCCCGGCGGCTGGCAGGGGCTACGTTGGGACTGCGATCCAAGAAAGGCAGGAAGAAGAAGATCACCTGCGCAAAACCGAAGGCGATCAGACCCGCGTTTTTGGAGAAGGGCCGCAGAATCTCGTAACTCCAGAGGAAGTACCACTCGGGATAGATATGCGGCGGAGTCTTCAGAGGATCAGCGGGGTCGAAGTTGACCGGATCCATCGCGAACTCAAAGTGGTAGAAGACCAGGTAGAAGTAGATGATGAAGTAGATCCCCAGAACGAAGACGTCCTTACTCATAAAGACGGGATTGAAGGGGATGACCTTGGCCTCTTTGCGTTTGCCGGCTTTCCACTTCTCGGCTTCAGCTTCGAAGTCAATCTCTTCACCGTCTTGGTTGTTGACGTGAGGGATACGCAGCGTACCGAAGTGCAGGACGATCAACGCCATGATGATCAGAGGCATCAGCAGCACGTGCAGCATAAAGAAGCGCCCCAGGAAGGCTTGGCCGGGCACGTAGTCACCGCGGATCCACTCGACGAGGCCCTGAAGATCCAGAGAACCGAGGCTGAAGAGGTTGGTGATAACCATACCGGCCCAGTAACTCATCTGTCCCCAGGGAAGCATATACCCGGAGAAGGCTTCGGCGGAGAAGGTGACGAAAAGCAGCATACCGCTCAGCCAGATCAATTCACGGCCGCGCTTGTAGGAGCCGTAGTAGATCCCGGTAAACATATGGATGTAGATGATCAGGAAGACCACCGAGGCGGCGACAGCGTGCATATGCCGCCAGAGCCAGCCGTAGCCGACTTCGCCCATGATCGTATGGTTGACGCTGTCAAACGCGAGCTTGGTATCGGGAATGTAATACATCAGCAGGAAAATACCGCTGATGAGCAGCACGCCGAAAGTGGCGGCCAGGACCATACCCATCGCCCAGAGGAAGTTGATGTTTTTAGGAATCCAGTACTCTGTGGACAATACCCGCTTGAGGGTATCGACCGCCAGTCTGTCGTTCAACCACTGATGGGAAAAGGGTTTTGCGTTGGGATCAAAATGTGCCATGCTCTCTCCTTACGCCACTA
>JALWNT010000060.1 GCA_027080995.1 Campylobacteraceae bacterium
AAGCGTCGGGCGTTGGCACGGTCGAGGTTGGCGGTGGGTTCGTCGCAGAGGATGATCTGCGGATCGGCGGCGAGAGCCCGGGCGATGGCGACGCGCTGCTTCTCTCCGCCCGAGAGGCGCCCGGCGCTCTGCTGGGCTTTGTGGGCGATGTTGGCCAGCCGCATCGCCGCATCGACCTTCGTCTCCAGCTCCTTCATCCCCATTCCCATCGGCACGAGCGGCACCTCCACGTTCTGTCGGGCGCTGAGATGCTCCATCAGGTTGTAGTGCTGGAAGATCATCCCGATGTGCCGGCCCCGAAAACGGCTCAGGTGCCGATCGGGCAGCTTGGCGATCCCCTCGGCTTCCACCAGCACCTCTCCGCTGCTGGGCCGATCGAGCCCGGCGATGATGCTCAGCAGCGTCGTCTTGCCGCTGCCGCTGATCCCTTTGAGGATGACACACTCCCCCTCCTCCACCGTCAGATCGATGTTTTTGAGCGCGTGGAAACGTTCCTCCCCGCTGTCGAAATGACGATTCAAATTGTGGATTTCGATGATCGGTTTCATCGGAGAGCTCCGAATGTTGAAGTGGGCAGATCTCTTGGAGAGACCAGTAACCGATAGTTGATGGAGAATTGAGAATTGAGAATTGAGAATTTTGGATTACGTTGCCTGGCAACCCTTCCCCTCTTAGCACTTAGCACATAACACGTAACACGAATGAAACGACAAACGACAAACGACAAACGGCGAAACAGCGCCAAAGGCGCTATATACTCTTCACTCCTCACTCTTAACTCCTCACTATTCACAGCATCGCCTCCTTCGGATCGGTGACGGCGATTTTCCAGACGGGGAGCAGCACCGCGGCGATGAAGCTGACGCCGTAGAGGAGGAAGATCGAGCTCAGGACCGAAAAATCAAGCACCGGCACCAAACGGGGGGCGGAGGCGAGATTGCCCGCTCCCAGGAAAATCTGGCGCAGCAGCGGAGCCCCCAGGGCGAAGACATAGAAATAGGCCGCGACACTTCCTAAGATAAAGCTACTGACGACAACGGCGAGAGTCTCGTAGAGTTTGAGACTCAAAACATCCCGGATACTCCAGCCCAGCGCCCGCAGAATCCCGATGCTGCGTTTCTCCTGGGAGAAGACCTGGCTGGCCCGTTGATAAAGAATCAGCACAAAAGCCAGCAGGACGATCAAAAAGAGGACCAGGAAAAATCCCCCTTTGTAGTTGAAAATCTGATCGTAGGCGGCGCGGGTCTCCTTCTTGGAGATGACCCGCAGATCGTAATGCATCGCGGAGACTTTGCTCTCGACATTGCTCCACTCGTCGTCGTTGGGGACGTTGAAGGTCACATCGGTGGCCTCCTCCGGCGAGAGCCCCAGGATCTTTCGCGCCGTTTCGATGGGGACGATCACCATATCGTCGGCGACGAGGGAGCTGTCACGCGGTAGGACTTTGAAGAGCTTGAGTTTGACGAATGCGCCCTTTGGAGTGAGAAAATTGTAGCCGTGGGGATAGAAATGCGTGCGCATCCAGCGGGCCACCCCCTGCCCTACGATCATTTCCTCTCCCGAGAGGAAACGGCGCAGATCCGTCCCCTCGGCCAGTTTCGAGAGCGCACGGTGGCTTTGATCCTCCAAAAAATCGATCCCGACGATCAGAAAGGATTTGCCCTTGGGTTCGGTGTAATACCGCCCCCAGACCCGGGAAGCCACCCGATCCACCCCGTGGAGCTGGGCGATCTCGTCGGCCCAGTCCAGAGGCACCGGCAACAGATGATCTCCGCGTACTCTCTGCACGACAAAGTCGGGTTCGCTGACCAGGGCGCTGCGCAAAGAGTGCTGCAGCGACGAGGAGATGAAAAGCGTCGAAGCGAGCAGGAAAATCAACACGACCGAGAGCCCTATCACCATCAGATGTTTGCGCCGTTCGGCAAAAAGGCTCAACGCCAGAAAATGAAAAAAGGGATTATTTCCCATAAAGGTCTCCGTAGACAAAATCGAGCCGATCGGTCGGCAAGAGCTCGGGATAGGCCGGATCGAGCGACGCTTCGAAACGCCGCAGGCGTGGCTCGAACCACTGCACCGAAAGCGCCGGAGAATCCAGCCCCGTCACCGCCACCGTATCGGCAAGCCTTTGCTGCATCCCCGCCCGGTCGCTGAGAAGATAATGCGAAAAAGCGGCGAGCAAGAGGAAAAGGAGGAAAGCCGCGACGGCGTAGAAGCGTGCGATCATCGGACGCTCCGCTGCGCTTCGCGAATGAGGAATGAGGAATGAAGAGTGAGGAACCGAAATATAGGAACTAGTAACGAGTAACTAGTAACTAGAAACCGATCCCGTAGCATGGGATTGCTATCCCACGAATTGATGGAGGATTGAGAATTGAGAATTGAGAATTTCGTGGCGTTACTTTGCAACTCGGTTTTATGGAGGCGGGGCTTCAGTCCCGCAATGCAGGGCTGAAGCCCTGCCCCCAATGACCAATGACCAATGACCAATGACTGCGCTGCAGGCGCACACAATGTCCAATGCCCAATGCCAATCCGCGAAGAGAATCTCACTGCCTTTTTCGGTTCCTCATTCCTCATTTCTCATTCCTCGTTGTATTCGATCCCGTCCAACCCCATCACCATCTTCCCCGTGATTTGGTCGAAGCGGACGATCCGGTCTCCGCCGTGATCGGCGATGAAATCTTTGGCCTCTTTTTCGGTTTTGAAGGGGATCAGTTCGTTGCCCATCGGGCCGTAGAGTTTGGAGCCGATGACGTAGTAGGCCTCTTTGGCGGGGATCGCTTCGAGGGTATAAAAGTCGGTGACGAGCATCTTTTGGATCTTCGAGCGATCGTAGGGGAAGTCCCCGTCGAAGATATAGTATTTCATCATATCTTTGACCCCGTCGAAGTAGTGGGTCTTGCCGTTTACGACCATTTCGGCGGCCCACTTGGGGTATTTGGAGACGAACATTCCGCAGACGGGGCACTTGGCCCCTTTGGGGACATCGATCTCTTTGCCGTTTGCGGCGTGTACCACCGTCCCTCCGGCCTGCAAAAAGGCCGCCAGCGCTCGCATTTTGCGCCCGTCCAGCGGCGGGCAGGCTCTGCTCGCTTTGACCGCCCGGGCAATGGCTTCGGGGCTTTCTCCCTCTTTGGGTTTGGGCAGCTTCTCGTGATCGCAGAGCCGTAGAGCGATCTTCTCTCCCTTGGCGACGAGACGGGCGTATTTGGCGGCACTGATCTGCGCCTGGGAGATACCGACAAAGAGAAAGACGAACAAAAGAAAGATTTTCATATTTTTTCCGTTCTAAAGAGATGTCAGAATTGTAGCACTTTGAAAAGGATGAAGCGGTTGACGAATGTCAAAAAACGTTCGGCGGCGGGGGAAGACCCCCGTCCGAAGGGGAAGAAGCCCTACTGGCCGATCGACTTGAGATAGAGAGCGACCGCCTGAAGAGGCTTGCCTTTGAGGCCGCCGCAGAGATTGTTGGCTTTGATGTAGGCTTTGGCTTCGGCAGCGGTGGCGAATTTCTTTTCGATAGGCTTGCACATCTTTTTGTAGATCTGCTCCCCTTTCTTCGCCATCATTGCTTGACGCTTGGCGATCATCGCCGCCTCTTTGTCGAAGTTGGCTTCGACCATCTTGAGCACCTTGGCATAAGGCATCACCTTCCCGCCGTACTCTTTGGCGAATTTCTCCGCCGCCTCTTTGGTTCCGAAGGCGTATTTGCTCACCTTGGACATCGTACCGGGCTTGGAGCTGCCCACGACATACCAGGCTTTTTCGGCGGGGATGAACTTGAGCGTGCTATTGTCGACGACCTGGACATCGGTGACCTTCTTGCCCGATTTCATCTCTTCGACCAGGCAATGAATCGAGCAGAACTGCTCCATTTTGCCGTTGACTTTGGCGGCGTGGTTGGTCCGATAAAACATTGGCAGAGTCATTCCGCATTTGGGGCAGAACATTTTCGCGGGTCCCTTTTGGAGGATCTGCGCTTTATCCATCGGAACCATCCGGAAGTTTTTGGGCATCATTTTGCCGTGCCCCATTCCGTGGTGCATTCCCCGTCCCATTCCTTCGGCCTGAAGGCCCACGACCATCGCTACGGCCAATGCCGCGATCAACCACAGTTTTTTCATTCATTACTCCTTCTTATTTTTGATAAAGAGATTGTAAAACAGTAGTGTTAATTTTATGTTAAAAAGTCTTCGTATTTGACGAAAATCTCTCTTATATAACTCATTTAATCGTCAGATAAATGAATGATGTAATTTCTGTTAATTTTCGGACTGCATTTAACACTCAATTAACACTGGATATATGAGAATTTCGTCATCTATCAAAAGGAGTAAAATTCGATGAAAAAAACAGTGTTACTCTCCGTCGCAGCCGCTGCGACACTCTGGGCCGCCCCCTCCGAGGATCTGGGAGCGATCGACGTCAACGCCACCGCGTTCGAAACCACCGTGGTGGAGGATGTAGCCGGCGAAGAGATCCGCTCGGCCGACGTCGCCGACGCACTGGCACAGAAAGTCCCCGGTGTCACCCTGGTGCGCCGCAGCGCCATCGCCAACGATATCATCGTCCGGGGACTCAAAAAAGACAATCTCTCCGTCACCATCGACGGAGCCCAGATCTACGGCGCCTGCCCCAACCGGATGGATCCGCCCATCTCCCACATTCTGGCCAACAACATCGACAACATCGAAGTGACCGAAGGCCCCTTCGACGTCACGGAGCCCGGCGCCCTGGGCGCTTCGATCAAAATCAACACTCTCAAACCCGCCAAAGAGTTCGCCGGAGACATCAATCTGGGGCTGGGCTCCTGGAAATACAGCAAACTCTCGACCAACCTCAGCGGCGGGACCGATACCTTTCGCTTTATGCTGAGTCTCTCCACCGAAACCAGCGATCAGTACAAAGACGGCAACGGCGACACCTTCGCCGAGCAGCAGGATCGCTACATCCGTGAGCATCCCTCCGCCGCCGGAATGGGGTATCTCCCCCAATACCGGGATCTGAAAGCCTATACCAAATCGACGATGATGGGCAAAATCTTTTGGGATGTCACCGACGATCAAACCCTCCAGATGAGCTACACCGCCAACCGCAGCAACAACATCCTCTACCCCAATACACCGATGGATGCCGACTACGACAACTCCGACCTCTTCGATACCAAATACATCTTCCGCAATCTCGGAGCATACTCCGACAAGCTGACCCTCCACTACTATCGGACCAAAGTCGACCACCCGATGTCCAACCGATATCGCAAATCCAGCCTGATGAAAGGGGTGATCAAGCACTGGTTGAGCACACAGGTCGACGGAGCCGCTCTTGTCAACGAGTATCGGATCGGGGAACACAACCTCGAAAGCGGCCTGGAGTTCAGCCGACGCAACTGGGACGGGAAATATTACAAGAACGACAATCCCTTTCCGGCTGCTTTGTTTCACAGTATCTACGATGTCGATACCGACGACTACGGCGCCTATACCAAAGACCGCTTTGCAACGGGCAGTGTGGATTGGAATCTGGGCATACGCCTGGATCACTACAAGATCGACACTCCCCGACCCGGCGATAGGGATCGCACTTTCGACGGCATAAGCGGCAATCTGCTGGCCTCTTACCGACTGAACGAAGCGTGGACACTCTTCCTGGGAACGGGAAGCTCTATGCGGGTCCCCGATCCCAAAGAACTCTACTACCGAAACAAAACGGGAGTGATGGTCGGTAACGACAATCTCGATGCGGTACGCAACTACGAAATCGACACCGGAGCCGAATGGAATGTCGACGATCTCAGCCTCCGCCTCAAAGGTTTCTACAATTATCTCAGCAACGACATTCTCTACAATGCCACAGCCCAGAAATATGAAAACGACGACGCTTACATTTATGGAGTCGAACTCACCGGCAGCTACACCTACAGCGATACGCTCTATTTCGACGGCAGCTTCACCTGGTTGCGGGGCAAAAAGAGAGATCCTCTCAGCGGCCAGAGCGATACCGACTTGCCCGATATCTCCCCGATGAAAGTCACCCTCGCCGCCAACTGGTCCCCCTGGGAGGATACGATGCTGCGTGCCGAATTTATGGCTTCCGGGCGCTGGAAGCACATCGATAGCGACAACGGCGAGCAGGTCATCGCCGGCTGGGGTATCGTCAATCTCAAAGCCCAAAAGAGCTGGGGAGAGCATCTGGAGCTGACGGTCGGTATCGACAACCTCTTCGACAAAACCTACGCCGTCTCCAATACCTACAAGGATCTCACTCTCATCTCCGGCGGCACCGACGCTCCGACGATGCTTCTCAACGAACCCGGACGCTACGTTTACGCCAACATCCGTTACAAATTCTGATTCCCCTTCCTCGCATCGGGGAAATCAGTGATCGACATTTCCAACCTCTATTCCATTTATCCTATTTTTATGCATTAGAAAGTACTTCAGATGTGTCGATGCTCGGTGCATAGGTATGCCGAAGGCATTGCAGACGGCCGATGGCATTCGCTTCGATCGCCCATACTGTCGATGATCGATGCAGATGAGGTATTGGTTAATGCATCGAATGGGTTTAAAGCATTACATATTGTTTTGTTATTAAAAAATGAAGATTTTGAAATGCTTAATAGATACTTAACATTGTTTCCGTAGGATTTATGTCGCATAAACGTCAAGGAGGAGAAAGAATGAGAAATAGGATTTTTTTGAGTGCGGTGCTTGCCTGTTCTCTGGTAGCAGCGGAAGAGATGGAGCTGGGAACCATCTATGTCGAATCGTCCACAATCGAAGGGATCGCACCTGACGCCAGAACGGAAGCATCGACCGTCAACGATATCAACGAAACAACGATCGAACAGATCGACCCTAAAAATATCAACGACATACTGCAGACCATTCCCGGAGTCACGGCGGATGTACGAAGCGACTCGGTGGAGATCCATATCCGTGGGGTCAACCAGCAGGAGTTTATGTGGGAGGACACCGGGGTTGCGGTGGTCATAGACGGAGTACCGGTGATGCAAGATGGAGGGAAAGTGCGCGGGATCAACGTCGACGAGATCGAATCGATCAAAGTGATCAAGGGAAGCGCCGCCTATCTCTACGGGGCCGACGCCTCTGCGGGAGCCATCATCATCACGACCAAGAAACCCAAAGCCGGAAGCGGAATCGATCTGGGTGCGGAAGCCGGAAGCTACGGCTTCCAGGACTATCGAGCCAGAGCCTACAAAACGACCGACCGCTACGCCTTCAACATTTTTGCGAATTACAAAAAAGAGGATGGATACTGGTATCAGACCTCCAACTACATGAAGACGGGAAATGGAAAGTTCACCTATTACATCGACGAGAGTAGCGATCTGACCCTCAACGTCGCCGTCACCAAAGGGTACGAAGAGACAACAAGAGGCGGAGTAACCGGAATCACGGAGGCCCGGAAAAATCCCAAGGGGAACGACGAGGATCTGCCCTGGGGGAAAGATTACTACTCCGACATCTACCGATACTCCCTCACCTACAACAAGGATTTCAGCGATACGGCGAATCTGCAGGTGATCGGATACTACTACAAGGACCTCTACAACTACAAATCCTCACCTCAGGATACGAATGGTGACGATATAGAAGACACCTATACAAGGGATAATGACGACGACATCAAACAATACGGGATCAAATCGGAGTTCCGGGATAGTATCGGGGATTTCGCCTATATGCTGGGCCTCGATATCGGAAAAAGAGAGTATGACGAATACCGGGAAACGATCGCTCAGTACTCAAGTTATAACTGGTGGACACATTCTTATGAAACATATTATGTTGGAGAAAGCAGTCTGGATCAATCAACGGAAGAAATCTACGCCGTTTACGGGGAAGGAAAATACCAGGTGACCGATCGATTCACCGCTGTTTTGAACCTTCGCTACGACTACAACAAATATTCGATAGATGTATTGAATCATGAGTACGATGATACAAACGATCAATGGATCGATACGCGAACAACGGGAAGCGAAGATTTCAGGAATCTTACCTATCGTGTCGGTGCGACCTACGAACTGAGCGAAGACCATATTCTCTACGGCAACGTCGCCACCGGATTCCGAAACCCATCCGTGACCCAAAAGGCCGACAATCCGGACCTGGACAAAGAGACTTATATCACCTATGAAATCGGTTTGAGAGGGAATATGGCGTACGGCCTACGTTATCAGGCGAGCGCATTTATCACCGATACAAAAGACATAATTTCGAAAGCAGACGGTACCTACAACTGGGACAGTGACAATTTTGCCAATGTGGGAGACGCCCGAAACCAGGGGATCGAACTGAGCCTGAAGAGCGATCAGAGCAAACAGCTCTCCTTCAGCCTCGCGTATACCTATCTCAACGCATACTATACCTCGCATGATCCCTTCTACATCCAGGGGATCACCGATGCAAACGGCGATCCGTTGAGTTTTGATGTGACCGGCAACAAGCTGCCGAGGGTCCCTCATCATAAGGTCGATTTGATCGTCAACTACCAATTCCTTCCCAAGTGGAACCTGATGACGGAACTCTACGCCCAGAGTCGATACTACGCGGACGAAACAAATTTTGTGAGCATGCCGGGGTATGGGAAAGTGAATCTACGGCTTGATTATAAGCTCAACAAGAACTTAAACTTCTATATGAAGCTGGACAATGTCCTGGACAAGCAATATTTCCGAACGGTCTATCTCTTCAGGGACAGAAACCACGACGGCAAGCTGGATGCGGAAGACGCCACCATCACCGTAGATCCCGGCCGGGTCTTCTATGCGGGGATCCGCTACAAATTCTAAGCCATGGAGCTCAGCGGCTATCTGTCGATCTACATCATCGGCCTCTCCTACGGTGCGACGGCCTGTATGCTCTCTTGCATGCCGTTTCTGGCACCGCTGCTCTTCAGCGGCTCCAACAGCACCAAAGAGGCGATGGGGGTCATTCTCCCCTTCAGTTTCGGAAGGATCTTCAGCTATACCCTGCTCTCGATCCTGGCCTTCATGAGCTCCTATTGGCTAAAAAGAGTCCTGGATGACCGTGTGATCTCCAGTGCTCTACTCGGCTCGGTGACCGTGCTCATGGGGATCTATATCCTCTACCAAAGTTTCGGGGAGAAACGTAGCTGTGACAGCGTAAGAAGCGCGGGCGGTGGGCAGAATCATCTGGGCCTCTTCACGATGGGGGCAAGCATGTCTTTGAATCCATGTACGCCGGTATTGGCTCTTCTTGGATTTTCGATCAACGCCGGCGCGTTGAGCGTGGCTTTTTTCGAAGGAATCTTTTTCGGCCTGGGTGCCGTGACCTTTTCGATTCTCTTCTACGGTTTCGTCTTTTCGAAACTGGTACGGGGACTTGTGGCGCAGTTTCAGCCCTACAAGATCTGGATCGAACGGGGAAGCGCCCTCTTTCTCTTGGTACTGGGCGTAGCGGTTTTCAACAATCAGCTGAAGCTGTAAAAGGAGTGTGGGGTGGTCGACTTTATACGTAGGGACAAAAACGATATCTATTCCAAAAAGATACTCGGCTTTCTGTTCAAAAATCAAAAGTTTCTGTTTATATTCCGGGTGATCGTAGCCGGGCTCTTCTTTTATGCGATCTTTCTGGGATTCTATGAACCTTCCAAAGAAAACACCTTCACCACGGCGCTCTTCTGGTCCATTTTCTGGCCACTTTTTATGGTGGTGACTCTCCCGACCTTCGGAAGGATCTTCTGCGGGATCTGCCCCCACGGGTTTCTCGGGAAATATATCACCCGGATCGGTCTCAAAAAGAAAATGCCCAAATGGATGCAAAACCGCAATATCGGGATCCTGCTGCTGGTGATCGGATGGTGGGGTGTCTACTACGTCTTCCCGGGAATCTACCGAACTCCCCTGGGAACGGCGCTTCTCTTTACCGTGATGACCCTGTTGGCCTTCGGGCTCTATTTTCTCTACCGGGATATGAGCTACTGCAAATATATCTGCCCCATCGGCACACTTACCCGCGCCTATGCCAAGCTCTCCTTTACCTGGCTGGGTACCTACCAAAGTGCCTGCAGCGAGTGTCGGACCTTCGAATGTGCCACCGCCTGTCCCTACAATCTCAAACCCTTCACCTTCGACAAACGCAACTCCATGACCGATTGCACCTTGTGCATGGAGTGCAGCCACGCCTGTGAAGCGATCAGCTTCAAAATCAAAAAACCCTCCTTTTCTCTCTTTTCCCGTTTTCAGATCGAAAAGGCGGAGGTATGGGCCTATCTCCTGATTCTTGCTTCGATCCCCATCGCCATGGCCTTTCATCACGGCATCGGCCGAAGCAACGCGGCGGGGGAGATGATCTGGTCGAAAACCGCCGGGATCTTCCAGTCCCTCTTTGGACCGGGGGGCGATTGGGTAGGGCTCTTCGCCTTCCTCTACGCGATGCTTTTTACGATCCTGGCGGGAACGATCGGCATGTACCTGGCGTCAAAAATCCTCAAAAGACCGTTCAAGGAGGTCTTTTACTCCCTGGGATACTCTTACGCGCCGCTCTTTATCCTCTCCTCTCTCGGGCACGCTCTGAGCAGCTTCTTTACCGGAGGATACGAAAGGATCGTCGAAGGCTTCGCCTGGGCCTTCGGTTTCAGCGTCAATGTGGAACCTCTGGCCAGAAGGGGCGACGATTGGCTGATGATCTTTTCCGCCTTCAAGTGGATCGGCATCGCATGGGCACTGCTGCTGCTTTACAAGCGCATGAAGCTCATCAAAGCGGAAAAGCTGCGCAAAATCCTGGCCTTCCCGTTCGCCGCATCCTTGATCATCTTCTTTTTGGGGGTGAATATGTACCGAAATCACATCATCGATACCTACGGAAGAGCCTCCGGCGGCCACGGGCATATGCACCGAAGCGGCAAAATGTTCCAAACAGTCCCTCCCAAGAAGGCGACGATCCTCCAAACCGGCCCGAGGAGAGAGTCCTGTGCCGTCTGCGGGATGAAACTTGCGATGTTCTACAAAACCAACCACGCGGCCGAATCCGACGGCAAGGTTCGCCAATACTGTTCCCTCCACTGCCTGGCCGCGGACAAGACGATCAACAAACGGAGCCTCTCCGAATTGAAGGTGGTCGATACCGCCTCCTTGAAATTCATCAATGCCGACCAAGCCTTCTATGTCGTCGGCAGCAGAAAAAAGGGGACGATGAGCCGGGTCAGCAAATATGCCTTCGCCAAGCGGGAGGATGCAGAGCGCTTCCGCCGGCAATTCGGGGGGAAGATCGTAGACTTCGACACCGCCCTGAAAATCGCCGAAAGAGACTTCGAAAAGAACTCCTTCGTAGCGAAACCGGAGGATACACTCTTTTTCACGACCCGAAATCCCGCCGCTAAGACACGGGGCGGTATGGGGATGCGACACGGCGGCATGCACCGCAGCGGCCGGCAAAATGCGGTACCCTCCGCATCACTCTGGCTGGCGGGCAAAAGCCCGGCAAGGCCCAAATGCGTCCGAAACGTAGAGGGGGTCTTCTATCTGCTGAATGCCGACGGCAGGAGAGGCAAACCGCGAATCAGCAAAAAGAACGGCTGCACGAAAGTGAGTTTCGCCGTACCCAAAAGCGGATATTATCCTCTCTATTACGTACGTTCCAACCAAGGGCTCGTCAATATCGCCAAATATGAGTACAAAAGAATCGATCACAGCGGAGAGGAGGTTTTCACCAAAGCGGTCGTCGCTCCCAAAACCCTCAAAGAGATCCCCATCGACCTCCAGCGCCTTAAAGATCACGAAGACTCCTTCTACTCCCGACTCCACAGCGGAGAGAAGGTCCGATTCAGAGTCTTGAAAGACGGCAGGCCGTTGGAGAAGGCGAGAGTCACCCTCCAAACCCAATTCGGCTGGCAGAAAACGGTCCGGACCGACAAAAACGGCATCGCAGAATTCCAACTGATCAACGACTACGATCCGGAGTGGAAAAAATTCAACAAACGATTTCGGGAAAAGTACCTTGTGGTCGCCACCTACGACAAGGGAACTCAGAGGTACAAGATCAGCTACAGCGGATTTTATCTCCCCGCTCGGGAACGTTATCAATCCTACGCATACGCGCTTCTGATCTTTTTGGGTCTGTCGGTCGTCATCGGCGTGGGAGTCTTCGCATACCGGTACCGGGTGCAGAAACCTTTTCGGGAGGTGAGCTTCGATGAATAAGATCCGAGACGCCATCAACCGTATCGATCTGAGGAAATTCCGCTTCTGGATTCAGCTCTTTTTTTTCGTACTCTTCGTCTACGGCGCTTATTTTTCCATCGACCTGGGGAGGGAACTTCCGATCTTCTCCTGCGGATACAACCGGGAAACCGGCGGCACCTGCTATTTCCTGGCGCTTCAGCATCAGTTGGCCCGCCCGTGGGACCGTCTCTTCAGCACCGCGAGTATCGGAGTCTTGACCGGGTTCCTGACCTTCCTGGCCTGGTTCATCATTTTCAATAAGGCTTGGTGCGGCTACGCATGTCCTCTGGGAACCCTGCAGGATTGGATCACGAGTTTCAGAAAAATGCTCAAGATCCCCTACGGCACCTATTCCCAGTCCCAGTACAAGGTCCTGAAAAAGATCAAATATATCTTTCTCTTCATCGTCATCGTCTTTCCCCTGCTTCTGGGGATCGGACTCCTTGACGGCGAGTGGAGAGGAGCCTTTTGCAAAATGTGTCCGGGGCGATTGATCACTCCGCTCTTTAGCGGAGATGTTTCCCAGTGGACGATCGACTTTTCCACCAATACCGCCATCTTTCTGACTACTTTCGGATTGGGATTTACGGTCCTTTTCTTCGTGGGATCCTTCATCAAAAAACGATTCTTCTGCTTCTTCTGCCCCATGAGCGCCATGCATTACATCTTCAGCGACTGGGCCCTGTTTAAATTGCGAAAAGATGGAGAGAAGTGTACGAAGTGCGGGGATTGCTACAACGTATGCGATATGCAGATCAAGGATATCGCCGACGATGTCACGAGCAAAAACATCCTTCGGGACGATTGCATCTTCTGCATGAAATGTGTCGCCGCCTGTCCCGAGGAGGATGCGCTTCATGTGGACATACTGAACATGAAAGTCTTCACCTCCACCAAGGGCGGATTCGCCAAACGGATGGAGATCGACAGTTTCAAAAAAGAAGAGAGCGATGAAAAATAGACGAAAGATCGAAACGCAGGAAGAGAGACAAAACCGCCACAAAGCCATGGAGAGCGTGGCGATCCTGGACAAACTCAAAAACGACTTCTCCAAGCCCCTGGAGGCAATGGACTACTTCTACGATCTCTTCGAACGGGTCTACTGCAAGCGGGAGTCCCTCCACGAGCGAAGCGTCAAGGTAGGAACCCTCTGCATCCAGGTCCCCTACGAGATCATCTACGCTCTGGACGCCGTTCCGGTTCGTCTGTGCAACGGATTCCACACCGATGACGAGATCGGAAGCGATTTCGCCCCGTCAAAAGCCTGCCCCCTCGTCAAGGCCACCGTGGGTCAGTTCAGCTCCGGCAATTTCGTCGACCGGCCGGACCTGGTGGTCTCTCCCACCACCTGCGATCAAAAATCCAAGGCGGGCGCGATCATCGAAAGCATGGGATATCCGATCTACGATATGGAGTTTCCACGCACGAAAGAGAGCGAAGAGAGTCGGGAGTACTGGCGCAGAAGTGTCAGGAAATTCGCCAAAGATCTCTCCAAAGAGCTGGGGGTGAAGCTGACCCGGAACAAACTGAAAAAGACAATCCAGCGGATCGGGTACGCCCAATACCTCTATCACCGCCTGAACACTTTGCGAAAGAGCGACAACCCTCCCATACTCGGGGTGGATATGTTTCTGGTGACGAATGCATTTTTCTTCGACCGGCTGGAGAGCTGGATCGAAGCGGTAGAGAGACTCGTGGAGGAGTGTGCCGCCAAAACCGAAGAGGAGAGTGCAACGTACCAAAACAGCCCGAGAATCGTCTATACAGGTTCGCCTCCCATCTTTCCGAACTTGAAAATCCCTCTACTCATCGAGCAGTCGGACGGCTTGATCGTGGCGGACGAAACCTGCTCCTCCAACCGGATGTTCAACGACATGATCAGTGTCGACGAGTGGTTTCTCTACGATATGGTCGATTCGATCTCGGACAAATACCTCAAAGGGTGCACCTGTCCGATCTTCACCAAAAACAGTGATCGGATCCGAAGGATCATCAATCTTGTAAAAGAGTATCATGCCGAAGGAGTCGTCTATCAGGCCTTTGCGGGATGTCAGGTTTATGAGATGGAGCAACGAAGCGTTCTTGGCGCGATGGAAAAAGAGGGAATCCCCATCCTCTATCTGGAAAGCGATTACAGCCCAAGCCACTTGGGACAACTGACCACGAGAATCGAAGCGTTCATCGAATCTCTGAAAAACCGAAGGAGAAAGAAAGCATGCGCTATTTCGTAGGAATAGATATCGGATCGACCGCGATCAAGATCGCGATCATCGACGAAAACGACGACCTGGTCGGATACAAAATCAGTGCCAGCGGCAGTATGTTCTACAAATACGCCAAGGAGACGCTGGCCGATCTGTTGCGATCATTGGACTTGACGGAGAAGCAGATCGTCTATACCGTGGCCACGGGATACGGTCGGAAGCTCTTCAAGGAGGCCAACGAAAAGATCAGCGAAATCACCGCCAACGCCATCGGCGCGAGAGCGGCGGCCAAGGGTGAGTGCGAGATCCGGACCATCATCAATATCGGAGGGCAGGACTCCAAAGCCATCTCCATCGACAACGAGGGGAATGTGGTCAATTTCGCCATGAATGATCGATGTGCGGCCGGGACCGGAAAATTTCTGGATGTGGTGGCGATGAACCTTGAGATCGGTGTCGATGAGCTGGGCAAGTATCACTTCATGTCCCAAGGAACTCCTCTGTCGATCAACAGTACCTGCGCGGTCTTCGCCGAATCGGAGATCATCGGTTTGCTAGGAAACAATCACTCCATCGAAGATATCGTGGCCGGAGTCCATTACTCCATTGCGAAACGGATCATCAAACTGGTCAAACGCGTCGGCATCAAAGACGCTATCTATTTCGATGGGGGACCCGCACTCAACGAAGGATTGGTCAACGCAATCGAGAATGAACTCTCCAAAGAGATCTACATCCCCAAACACCCCCAGATCACCACCGCCTTCGGTGCGGCCATTCTGGCAAGGGAATCCTATGGGTATCTACAAAACTCCTGAGAGACGGCGCACCCTTCATGTTTGACAGACTGCTGAAGTTTTTCATTGAAAACTACAAGCTCAACTACATTCTATTTTTCCTGATCTTCGGAATCGGAATCTACAGTTACCTCCTCCTTCCCAAAGAGATCTCTCCTGTGGTCGAACCCGATTCGATCACCGTCCGGGGCAGCTACAGCGGAGCCTCCCTCGATACACTGAACAAAATCGCCGTCGAAGAGATCGAAGCGGAGATAAAGAACATCGACGGAGTCGACAATATCTCCTCCCGCATCGTTCCCGGCCGCTTCACGATCACACTGGAGTTGAAAAAGGGGGCCGACAAAGCGCGAGTCCAGAAAGAGGTGGAGGATGCTATCAAGCTCATCCGATCCAACCTGCCGAGCGACATGGATGAACCGACCACCAGCAGCGTCGCACACACCCGGGGGTTGATGCAAGTCTCCATATTCAGCAAAACTCTCGACAGAGACAGGCTTATCGAGAAAGCCAAAGAGTTGAGGCTGCGTCTCCTGCGCCTGAAAGATATCGCCAAAGTGACCATCTTCGGCGACGCCGATGTCTACTATGAGATACTGATCGACGACAAAAAAGCCGAAGCTTACGGCTTGACACAAAAACAGATCGTGGACGCGATCTCCGATGTCTCCTACATCTTTCCTCTCGGAAAACTCCAAAACAATAAACAGGAACTCTATATCTCCCTGGAAAACCGACAATTGGATGTCGACGGTTTGAAGAACACCCTGTTGGATATCGACGGAAAAGTCGTGCCGCTCAAAGATGTAGCCAGAGTAACGAAACGATACAGCGACTCCTCTACCCTGGCCAGCATGAACGGGAAAAACGCGATCACACTCTCTATTTCGCAAAATCCGCTGGGCAACGCCATCGAAATCTCCCAAGAGGTCAGGAAGCTTATCCGTAGCCTCCGAAACGACGAGGTCAAGTACGAAATCCGCCACGACAATTCCACCGTGATCAAGGAGCGACTCGACATCGTCATTTCAAATATTTTGATGGGGATCATACTGATCACGGTCATGACCGCCGTTTTGATCAATCTGAGGATGGCGATCGTGATCGCCCTGGGGATTCCCACCTCTTTCGTAATCGCTGCGATCTACTTTTATCTCAGCGGATACAGCATCAATATCAATTCCCTTATCGGTGTATTGATCGCTATCGGGATCATCGTCGACGATGCCATCGTCATCAGTGAAAACATTCAACAATACATCGAAAAAGGATATCCCCCGAAAGAGGCCGCCTATCTGGGAACGAAAGAGATGGCCAAACCGGTGGTGATCGCCTCCTTGACAACCATCTTCGCGTTTATCCCTCTTTTGATGCTCACCGGCAGGCTCGGACAGATCCTGGAGCTGATCCCCATCGCCATCAGCGCATTGGTGATCGCCTCCTTGATCGAATCTTTTCTCTTTCTGCCGATCCACTCTACCCACATTCTGGACAAGCGATCGCGCACTCGTTCCTGGAAAGGTGCCGGAGCGATCTACTCAGGAATGCTCGCGGTGGTCATCAACCACCGACGGATCTTTACCGCGCTCTTTCTACTTGGAACAGTGCTTTTAATCCTTCTGGGGGTCAAAGGATCGCGATTCAAAATGTTCGAACCCTTCGACTCCACCTCCATCAGCATCACCTTCAAAGCGTCAAAAGAGACAACGCTTCAAGACTCTCTGAAAATTGTACAGGCAATCGAAAAAGATCTTCTGAGACATAAAAAGGAGTTTTTTATCGATTACGTCAGCTCTACGGCGGGCTACCGAAGAGGTGAAGCCGGCGGAGCGGAGCTCTATCCCTACGTGGGATACATTACTCTCTATTTGAAAAAGAAGGCGCCGGAGAATTTTCTGGAGAAGTACATCACCCCCTATCTAAGCTTCTATTATGACCCGACGGACCGAGTCCGCACGGAAAGTTCCCGGCAGATTTCGAAGCGACTCCGGAAATTCATCAGGAAAGAGAAGTATAAAGAAAAGTTCCATTTGCGGCAGATCAATGTCCTTGAACGAAGAATCGGTCATACCCCTACGGATATCATGATCGGGGTGGTGGGTTCGAACCACAACCGAGTCATCTCCGCCATCCGGATGTTGGAACGCGAACTGAAAGCTCAACAAGCGGTAAAATTCGTCAGCGACAATATGAAATTCGGCTCCAGTGAAATCAAACTGAGCCTCAACTCCTACGGCAAAAAGCTCGGGGTGACGCAGCGATACATCGGAGAGTACATCGCCGATCTCTACCTGGAAAAGAAAAAGGGAATTATTGCCGATCATAAGGGAGTGTTGGATATCAAAGTCTCCACTGCCTACAAAAACGATATCCAATACCTGAAATCCTTGAAGATCCCGTTGAGAAACGGCCAAACCGTCGCTCTGAAAGAGATCTGTGATTTCAAGATCACCCGATCCCTGGAGAAACTGACGAAATACGACGGATACGTCACCTTCTATGTCTACGCGAACATCGATCAGGATATCAATACCACGGACGAGGTGCTCTCCAGTCTCCTTCCGACCCTCGAAAAGATACGGAAGGAGGGATTGAAGTATCGGCTCAGAGGCGAATACCGCCAGAAGAGAATCTTACAAAAAGATATGCTCAAAGCCGTGATTGTCGCCATAGTCCTCATTTTTCTCTCCATCCTCTATCTCTTCAACTCCATCAAAGACACTCTCATCGTCATGAGTGTCATCCCGCTCTCGTTCCTGGGAGTGCTGATCGGACACAGGGTGATGAGCTTTGACCTCTCCATCCCCTCCATCGTCGGGGCACTCGGTCTGGCCGGGGTCATCGTCAACGACGGAATTCTGATGTTGGCGGTCATCAAAACCGCACAGGAGCGGGGAGAGATGATCGCTCTGGCGGCACGACGATTCCGGCCCATCATCTTGACGACGGTGACGACGGTGATCGGTCTCTCCTCTTTGATCTTCTTCGCGACGGGGCAGGCTGTGACCTTCCAACCCCTGGCGATCTCCCTGGGCTTCGGCCTGATCTGGGGAACGGTCTTAAATCTCTTTTATCTACCGGCGATCTATGATGTTTTGCATCGATACGATTAGTCGTCGTTTTCTGGAGACGACTGAGTCATCTCCCCAACCGGGGATTCGAGATCAGTGTATGCGATACTGAAGCGTTACGGAGAGTCTGCGGGGAAGAGAGACGTTGATACCGGAGACGTTTACGGGAAAGGCCTGTTGGACGGCACGCCTGGCCGAGGCGGTAAAGGCTCGGGGACCCCGGACGCTGATGGAGGCCACACGACCGCTGGGTAGCACAGTGAAACTGACCCGTACCATCCCCTGCAGACGCCGTCGTCTTGCAGCGGGAGGATAGCGTTTGTGTCGGGCGATACGCCGTTTGATGCTCGCTAGGAATCGGTTGGCGCTCAGGCTCCCTCCCCTGCGGGCTCGGGAACGAACCGAATCTTTCGACGCACGCCTGTTCTTTCGAGTCTTGTGCTTTGGCCGGCTTTTATGCTTTTTTAGCGCTTTATGGACCTTGCTTTTTTTGCGGACCTTCTTTTCCGGTTCTTTCGGATCGAAGAGCGCCAGCTCCCGATCGTTCAATGGGCGTTTGAGGGATTTGTAGAGTTCCGGATCGCAGGGGGTCACAGGCTCCATCGGCGGCCGCTCCACAGGCTTCGCCGGGGTTACAACACTGTGAGCGGCCGGCCGGTCGATCGCCACGGCTTCCGGAGTTTTGGGTGCCTCCGGGGCCGGAGCGGGCTGCTCTCGAACCTCTTTGGGCGGAGGCGGAGGCTCCTCCGGCGGCGCGGGTTCGATCTCTGCAGGCTCTTCTTTGGGGGGTGTCGTCTCCTCGGGTGTCTCTTCGGGGGTCGGTTCCTCCTGTTCCGGCGGAGTGATCTCTTTGGGGGCTTCCTCTTCCGCCTCGGCGGCTTTGGACGCTTCGGAGTTGACCGTCTGTTTCGCATTCTCCCAGGTTTCACTGGCGCGGACAAGGGTCACGGTCGTGCAATGGGCCTCTTCCGATATCCGGGTCCAGCGGTGCAAAAAGATCCAAGCAGAGCCCGCCAGTAGCAGATAAACGCTCAAAGCGTAAAGAAGCGCATGGAAACGGAGATTCATCGCAGTGTGACGATATTGATCGTTTCAAACCCCAGACCTTTGAGCCGGTCCAGCACCTCGACAAATCGCTCGTATCTCGCCTGCTTGTCCCCGGAGAGGAAGACAGGACTTTTGGGATTTTTCCCCTGTAAGAAGGAGGCGATTCCCTCCGCATCGGTTGGATGCCCGTCGACATAGATCTTCCCGTCGGCGGCGATCGATATGCGGATCGCTTCTTCCCGAGGGAAGTTTTGGGCGCTTTTGCCCGAGGGGAGCTCCAAGGGGATCACTCCCTTGGCGATGAAGGTCGCCGTAGTCAATACGATGACGAGCAGTACAAGCATAATGTCGATCATCGGCACGACGTTGATGGAGTCGAACTTTTTAATCTGCATCTTTTTGGAGAATCTCCCAGCGGTTGAGCAGCACTTCGATCTTACGGCTGACGTGGTTGTAAAAGAGCATCGCAGGAATCGCCACCACGAGACCCAACGCCGTCGCCTTGAGCGCCAGGGCCAAAGAACTCATAATCGACCCCGCGTCCATCTGCCGGGTCTGACCCAGGAGATAGAAAGTAATGATGATTCCCAACACCGTCCCCAAGAGCCCCACATAGGGAGCGTTGGAGCCGACGGAAGAGATCAGATTGATGTTGTCGGTCAAATCGATCTCCAACTCTTCGCGGTGACGGTAGCGGCTCAGATCAATCTTCCGATAAAAGAGCAGACGCTCGAAATAGGCCCACAGCGCAATAAATCCCATCAGGGCCAACACGCCCAACACTCCCCAGTCAACAAGCTCTTTGAGCCAATGAACGTTCACTATTTTCCTTTTTCATAATCAGATTTTCCGAAAAACCTCCGGTTTCACACGTTGTTCAGAGCACCTGCTCGTCTTGACAAAAACGGTACCCCACCCCCCGGATATTTTCGATCCGTTTCCCGAAAAGTTTCTTGAGTTGGGTGACGTAGACGCGAATCGCGCCATAGCTCGCCTCCTGCGCCGTCGGCCAGAGCGCCGAGGCGATCCTCTCCGTCTCCACCGTCTCGCCCGAGTGCTTCAGAAAGAGAAGCAGTAGCTCGAACGGCTTGCGGCCCAGCTCGATCTCCTCCTCTCCCCGAAAGACCCGGTAACGTCCCGCATCGATGAGATAGCCGTCGATTTCGTAACGTTGCGGCCCCTGATGGCGGCGAACGTTTGCCCGAATCCTCAGCGCCAACTCTTCCAGATCCACCGGCTTTCTCAGATAATCGTCGGCTCCGATCTTCAACCCCTCGATCAAGGAAGCCCGATCGTCACGCGACGTCAGGAAGATCGCCGGAGTCTCATCGCCGCTCTCACGCAATGAGCGTAGAAAATTCAACCCGTTGCCCATCGGCAAATTGATGTCCAGAAGATAGAGATCGAATCGCCGATGATAACAGCGATCCATCGCCGTACGGGCATCATATACGCCCACCGTCTTGTAGCCCTCTTCTTCGAGAAATTCGCAAAGGGTCTCGTTGAACATCCTGTCGTCTTCGAGTACCAATATCGTCATAAGCAACCGACTCTCCCTCTCCCGACGTAACGGCTACGCGCTCTCCCCTTTGCGCACAACCATTCTTGGGATTCTAGGAAAGAAGTGTTAGAAAAGTGTTAAATTGAAAGTGTGCGCGCTCGAAAGGCGCGAAATGTACTGCGGGGTATGTCAATAGAGGCGGTGAATATTCTCCAGAAGATTGTCGACGGTGATGTCGTCACCGTGTTCGGCCAGAAATTCATTGAGATATTTCTCGGAGGCTTCCATTCCCCCCTCTTTTTCGATCTCGGTGAGTTTTTTGTAGAGGGGATCGAGCAGATCGGTAACGTGGTGGGAGATCTTCTTGCGCACCGCTTTGTAGCCGGTCAGCTCCCCTTTATCATCGTGAATCGGCTCGAAGTCGGTAAAGACCCAGTAGTAGCGGCCGTCTTTGGCCAGGTTTTTTACCGCGGCGATGAAATTGCGATCCGATTTGAGCCGATCCCAGAGATATTTGAAAAGGATTTTGGGCATATCGGGGTGGCGGACGATGTTGTGCGGCTGCCCCACCAGCTCCTCGGGGGTGTAGCCCGAGATTTCGGCGAAGTAGTCGTTGGCGTAGGTGATGATCCCTTTGGGATCGGTGTCGCTCTCGATGTAGACGTTGTTTTTGAGTTCGATCTCTTCGTTACGGGGTTCGGGTCGTTTCATCGGTTTCTCCTTTGAGCGTGTTACGTGCTAAGTGTTACGTGTTACGAAATATGCCTTCTCTCTTGCGGGAATGAATCATTCGATCGCGTCGCACAGCGGCGCCCTGAAATTCTCCATCCTCAATTCTCAATTCTCCATCAGTCACATATCGAGGTATTTGATCAGTCCAAAGCCTTTCTTGCGCATCTCTTTGTAACTCATAATCCGGGTGCCGCCGTAGCGTTTGACAAAGAGTTCGGCGCGGGTTTTGGAACTCAGCGGGATCAGATCGTCTCCGTGGGGGCCGGCGAGGCGGGAGCCGAAGACGTACCAGGCTTTCTCGGCCGGGATTCTCGTCCCATCCAAGTAATCCCGGACATAAAGCCTATCGATCCCCTGGCCTCGGGGGCCGACGCCGTATCCTGGGTACTTGAAAGGCTGATAAAAGAAATTCATCATCGATTTGACGCAGCAGAAGCGAATCGTCCGGCCGTTTTTCAGCAAAATCTCCGCTTCGAATTTGGGATATTTATCCACATCGAGCATATAGACGGGATCGAGCTTGCTTTGCCACACCTTGGCGACGGAAGAAGCCTTCCCCCCTGCGGCGGAGTGTGTCGCATTCCCCTCCGCCGCCGTTGCGACGGAACCGCTCAGCAGGGCCAGTATCGTCAGGACAATCCAAACTTTTTTCATTTTCCTCACTCCCTTTTCATCTTCAATTTTCCAAACCGGGGACTCCCCGCTCAGAGCAAATCTTTCTTACGAAAGAGAGCATAACCGAAAAAGGCAAACAATGCTCCCACTACAATCGGATAGACGACGGCGTAGAGCATCAAAAAGCCGTGGCCGAGTGTGTCGAGCAGATAATAGGCCACGGGGCCGATCACCGTCAGCTCCGGATCGAAGAGTGCGATCGCCCCGATGCGGAACGCTTCGAGGGGATTGAGCATCGCGATCGTGATGACCACCCCGTCGGAGACACGGTTTTGCATCATCAGACCGATCAGCGCCACATCGATGAAGGCCAGCAGGAGAACCCAGACTGCAAAAGAGAGCCCCAGCCCCACATCGTGGGATTTGACCAGCGTCGAAATGAAAAAGGCGACCCCCAAAAAGGAGAGACAAAGCGACAAAATCAGCAGCGAATAGAGGATCACCATCCCCCAGGGGATCGCTCCGCCCTTGAAAAGCCCCCAAAGGACCCCCACCAGCAGTGCCACGAAGACCGGGAAAAAGACCGTCACGAAGCGGCCGAGGAATTTGCCCCAGTAGTACTCTTTGAGCGAAATGGGAAAAGAGAGCATATACTCAAGGATGTTGCTCTCCCGGTCCCCGGAGATCGACTTGACCGTCGTAATGAGGATAAAGATCGGCAAAATCACGATCGTCACCTGCATAAAGACCAGCAGCAGACGGCTAAGTCCCGTAAAGCCCATCACCACCGAGTCTGTGATCCCGCTGATAAAAAAAAGCCCCATCAATCCGCCGAAGACGAAGGCATAGACATAGAACCATTTGGAGCGCAGGGACTCGCGGATATCGAGATAACTGATAAGAAAGAGATTTTTCATTGGGGTTCGACCCCCCTTCGTTCATTGTTTTTGGCTTCGATCTTCCGGATCAGCTCCGTTGCCTGCCGGAAGTCGAGCGCTTTGTGCCCTTTGGGAAAAGTACGATCGCTGAAGGCGGCGATCCCGTACGCCATCGGCGTGATGGAATCGCTAGTGTATTTGGCTTTGCGCGCATCGAGCCACTCACCCGTCTTGGCGTCGGTGACCCAGATCTTCGCCCGATCGGCCCAGGGGATATGCTCCTCCTCCAACCAGAGGGTCGCGCAGCCGATGTCGTCGAATTTGTAGACCTTGTTCGTCTTGGGATCGACGATCTCGGCGGCGTATTTGCGTTCACTGAGAACCATCTTGCACCGTTCGCACATATCGCGGTCCCAGTGTACGGCTTCGACCGCTCCCGCGGGACGTTTCTTCCCGCATCCGGCTCCCAGCAAACCCAAAGCCGCGAGGAGGAGAAAACGCCGTCTAGACTCTCTCATCGTCGACCACCTTGCCGAGGTCCATATAGATCTCCCGGTTGACCAGGCCGGCCAGCTCTTCGGCCCGGTGGGTGATATAGATCGCCGCATGCTCGTAATCGATCGCCTGAAGCATCTCGTAAAAGTGCTCCCTCGCCCGCGGATCGAGGCTCGCCGTCGGTTCGTCGAAGACCAGCAGGCGGCTTCGCCGTGCCAACGCGATCGCGATGAGAAGCTTCTGTTTCATCCCGCCGGAGAGTTTGAAAAAGGGCTTTTGGCTGTGTTTGACCACATCGAGTTCCATCTCCCGTGCCTTTTGGGCGATCATCTCCGCCGAAGTCCCGCTGCTGCGCTCGACGAATCGGAGCAGCTCCGCGACCGTCAGTTTGACCGGCGGAGGAAGCTGCGGGATGAAGCCGACCGATTTGAGCACTTCGACCCGCTCTTTGACCGGATCGTGTCCGGCGACTTGGATCCGGCCGCCGTCGATGTGGTAGAAGCCCAGGATACAGCGCACGAGCGTCGTCTTGCCCGCCCCGTTGGGGCCCATCATCGCCACGCGGTCTCCGAGAGAAATCTGCAGATTGACATTGTCGAGTACGGTCGCCCCCTGGAAACGCTTGCGGACGTTTTCGACGTCGACGATGACGGTGGAGGTTTCCATCAGACCATATCCTTCAGGCGGAACGTATAGTTGTAGGCATCGGTATGGCAGACGTCAAAGCATCGCGCGCAGAGCGTGCAGTCGCCGTTGATCACCAACTGTTTGGTGATCCCCTTCTCTTTGCGCTCTTTGTCGTGCTTGGGTTTGATGAACTCCAGGACGTGATCCTCGAAGCAGGCATCGAGGCAGGCACCACAGTGGTCGCATTTGTCCATATCCCACTGCACCCGCGTCGCACTGACCCAGCCGACGAGATTGTAGGTGGTCCCCACGGGACAGATGTATTTGCACCATCCCCGACGGGAGTAAAAGACTTCAAACGCCAGGATCACCGCCACCCAGACGATCGCCAGGCTCCAGCCGTAGACGATGAAACGGCTCAGAATCCCGATCGGGTTGATGATCTCGAAGACCAAAATCCCGTCGAGAAAGGTGATGATCAGAAAGACCGCCCAGAAAGCGAAGCGGATCCGAGGATCCCAGCGATGTTCTTTGATGATCTTTTTGCGGACCAGCTGCTGATGCCAGTACTCCCCGATCTCGCTGAGCACCCCGTAGGGGCAGGCCCAGGCGCAGAAGGTCTTGCCCCCGACCAGGAGGTAGAAGATGAGGATCGTCACCGAGCCGATGATCATATTGGTATGGATCACGTGCGTCGCCGCCCAGGTCTCCAACGCCGTAAAGAGATCGATCATATGAAAGCCCAAAAGCCTCGATCCGTTCATCGTCCCTTCGAGCAGCTGGATATCGATGTGATAGGAGAGAAAAAAGGCGATGTTGATGACAATGACGCTCATCCATCGCCAAAAACGCCAAGTCGGTCGGATCTTCCCCTCCCGCGTTTTGTAGTAGAACGTGGAGAAGAAAGAGGCCCGCAGTATGTCGCGGATGCTGCCGTTGTATCGATCCATCAGGAAATCCTTTGCACAGAGGCCGTCGTCAGTTTCCGGCGGCTTTGAGTTTCTCGGCGAAAGTCGAGATCTCTTTACTCAAATCTTTGAGCTGCTGGTCGTTCATCTTCGAAAGCAACCCGTACATTACGTAGTTTTTGCGTTTGCCCGATTTGAAGTCGACCAGTGCCTGATAGACTTCCGCCTCGCTCTTGCCGATCAGTTTGGGACCGATGATCCCCTCCCCGTTGACGCCGTGGCAGGAGGAGCACTTCTGCTTGTAGAGAGGGCTGACTTTGAAAGCCATCACATTCCCCGCACGTTCACGCAGAGCCTTGAGCTTCTTGCTCGCTTCGTCTTCCGCTTTTTTCCGCTTGGTCTGAGCGGCCGTCGGCTCGGACTTGCTGATGGGGGTGATGTTGTTGGCGACGTGCACCTTCTCCATCTGCGTCTTTTGGATGAGCTGCTGAATGTGCGCGAAGCGCTCCGCTTTGCGATCTTGCTGAGCCATAAACCAGACAGCCCACGCTGCCAGGAGGATGGTGATTGCCGCGATGATGTGTCGAATCATTGTCTACCCTTTCTGAGTTTCTGGATTTGTTCGTTGAAGGCCGCGATTTCGTCGGCGATGCTCTTGAGCTTGGCATCGTCGATTTGGCTGACCAACTCTTTCATCAGGACGTTTTTCCTTTTGCCCGTCTTGAAATCGATGAGATGCTGATAGATGAAATCTCCGCTTTTGCCCAGGAGAGAGGGACCAATGACGCCGTTGGCGTAATCGTCGTGGCAGGGAGAGCATCGGACGATGAAGTCCCGGCTGAGCCGCTTGATCATCAGGGTGATTTGCACCCGCTCATAGGGCGAGCGGATATGGAGGTAGGCATCCAGCGTCGTACGGGTCTTGGGCTCCTCTTTGCTGGCGTTTTTTTCCGTATTGTAAGAGTAGTAGAACTTTCCGCTATTTTCTTCGTTTGCCGCTTTCTCTTTGACTTTTTTGACGGCTCCTTGGGTGATCTTGATCTGCGGAGCCGCGGCGGAATTTTCCGCCGACTCCTCCTGCTTCTTGCCGCAGCCGGCCAGGCTCAGCGCCAAGGTACCGGCCAGCAGTAGCGTCAAGCTCTTGTTACGCATTTTTGGCTCCCTTCTTGCCGTAGATGTCGGCGTAGGTTTTGCGCGGGATCACTTTGATCACGTCGGTGGGGCAAAGCTCGACGCAGGCGCCGCAGCCGTTGCACGCTTCGCGGATCTCGGGCAGCAGTCCTCCTCCCTTGGCGTCCACCATCCCGATCGCCTTGCTCGGATCGGGGTGGAAGGGGCACATATCGGCACAGATCGTGCAGGGCTTTTCGCCCCGATGCTTCTCGAGCTTTTGGAGCAGCTGCTTTTGCAAGACCACCTTCTCGGGATCGTCGTCGTTGATCTGTACCTTGTGCTCCTCGCGCTCTTTGGCACTGAGGACTTTCGTGTGATCGTAGATCCGGTCGATCGCTTCATCGGGAACAGGAGTCCCCGTCTTGGCGAGACAGCCCTGGGGATTGTGGACGACGGCGATCCCCATATGGACGAACTCGATGCTATCGTGTTCGTGGTCCAGCGCCCCGCTCGGACAGGCCAGGATGCAGGGGAAAGCGTCGCAGAGGTAGCATCCCCGCTCTCTGGGCTCGATGTACGCCATCCCCACACTGGCCCGTCCGTCGATATCCTCCAGCCGGATCGCGTCGTAGGGGCAGACCTGGAGGCACTGGCCGCATTTGATGCAAAGCCCCAGAAACTCCTTTTCGGGAACGGCACCCGGCGGACGCAGTCGCGGCCCCTCGGCTTCGAGATAGGGAGCACCGAAGATGCCTCCGGCCGCCACCAGCCCCAGGACACCGAGTCCTGTCATCTGCTGAATAAACTGTCGTCGTTTTTTTGGATCGTTGGACATCAGACTTTTCCTTTTTCGAGTTGCGTTTCGCTCATCACCGGCTTGGGATCTTCCAGGAGCTCCAGCGGCTGCGAGAGCGGCGCGAGCTTGGCCAGGAAGTTCATGATCGAAATCACCGGCGAAGCGTAGAAGAATTTCACGTTGGGATCGAACATCCACATACGGTCGGCGTAGTAGTAGAGATGGAAAGGGGTATCCCCGATTCCGTCGCCGTTGCGATCGAACCCTTCGTAGCTGTCCCAGTAGTTCCCCTCCCAGTGGTTTTGCACCGAGTGGATGTGCACCTGATCGTCATCGTAGACGTCGTCGATGTTTCCCTTGAAGACATTGCCTACGATGTCGTTGGCGATGCTCAGCGAGTGGAAGTTGATTCCGACGGAGTTGTAAAGGATCCGGTTGTGCTCGATGCGGTTGCGCTGATCGGGTTGGAAGGGGCTGCGGTCGATGTAGAGGCCGCGGGCGCAGTAGATCACCGTGTTGTCGCGCAGGGTGAAATTGCTGCAATCCTTGAGCCCGATTCCCAGGCCGGTCGTTCCGATCGAGCTTTTGATCACATTCTTCGTCGCGATCGAATCCTGCGAATACATAAAAAAGATCCCCACCGAATTGTGCTCGTAGGTGTTGCGGGTGACAAGATTGCGCCCCGCATACATAAAGTGCAACGAGTAGCGGCTGTATTCGCCGAAGTTGTCGGCGATGGTGTTGCCGTGGCTGTACCAGACGACCATATCCCGCGAATGGGTGATGTGGTTGGCGCTGACGTTGTTGTCGTTGCTGTACCAAAGACGGATCGCGTCCCCCCGCAAGCCCAGGCTGAAAGGCTTGGAGCGGATCCAGTTGCGGGTGATCTGCGAGTGATGCACCTGCTCCATATCGACGCCGAAGAGGCAATCGTCGATGTGGCAACGGTCCACGGTGACATGCTTAGCCTTTTTGATCGAGACGGCGGCGTCGACTTTCTCGTGCTCCGAGCCGCTGTGCAGAATCGTCAGATTCTTCAGCGTCACGTAGTCGCTGCGGATCGTCACGACGGTCCCTTTGCCCTCCCCGATGATCCGGGCTTTCTGATTTTTCCCGTCGATGATCAGGGGTTTGCGGATGACGATATTGCCGTGGTAATCACCGGCGGGAAGCTCCAGCAGCGAGCCGGGGGCCGCCCCGTCGATCGCCTGCTGCAGGACGTTTCCGGCCAGCAGAGCGCTCACACTCCACAGCATCGCCACTCCTCGTTTGAGCATCGTCGTTCTCCGATCCGTCCGCGCTTAGGAGGCCTGCGCCCGCTGCTTACGCGCTTTACGCTTGGAGATGATGGCCAGCAGGCTGAAAAAGCTGATGGCCAGCAGGAGCCAAAAGCCCGTCGTCGGATAGGAGTGCGTCGTAAACTGCGCCACCTTGCCGTCCCCGAAGACCGTCGGGGTGAAGGGCTTGATCTTGAACGCTCCCCAGGCGTGCATATGGTGACCGAACCAGTAGAGCCAGTAGGAGTAGAAGCCGATAAAAATCAGCGGCAAAAAGACCGGAATCCACATCAAATAGTCCAGAATCTTCGCATCGTAGAGGATGTAGAGCACCATCAGCACCGCCAAACCGACAAGCGCATAGGGAGCCAGAGCCCGCAGATAGGGAGCACCCCGTTCCATCGGATCCATTCCGATGAAGTGGTTGATGGTGTTCATCTCATGCACATCTCCGCTGAACCCGTCGAAATGGTAATAGACGGGAATGCCGTTGGGGAAAGCCTCTTTGGGATAGTTGGGGGCCTCCAGCGCCACGTACCAGATCGGCGCGCTGACGACGGAGAGTTCCGCGTCCTCGTCGATCATCTTTTTCAGAGAGCCTACGGCGTCTTTGGGAGTGTTGGGGCTGACGTACTGCCCCTTGGCGTAATAATCCCAGACTTTGTAGGAGATCGCGGGGATATCCTTGACCTTGCCCTCCTTGGCCAGCTCCACCACATCGTGGGTGAAGACCGCGGGGATCACGAACCAATAGAGCAAAATGCCCAAAGCGATCAGGGTGAAGATCCTCGCCTTCATCATCGAACTTTTCATCGCACTTCCTTTGCAAAATATCGATTGATTATACTCCAATCGTTCCCGAAAGGATTGATTGACGTCAATAAAAAATTATCTTTTATTTATTCGTCAAAATCCCTTGGGGAAAGATTGCGTAGTATTCCCGTTTTATCAGGGGTTTTCATTTTTCTTTTCAAAAAATCATTTGGAAATCGTGTTCCCCATCGTTGGGGAAAAGCCGGGAGGCTCCGGCTTTCGATTAGAACAGGTTGGCGTTCTTATCGATCCACTTGAGGTATTCGATAATGTCGTTGACCTGCTGCTCGGTCATACCCTGGTTGGGCATGCGGAGGTTGAAGTAGTTGGTCATCGATTTGATGTACGGGTTGTTGTACATCTTCTCGGGATGGAGGATCCACTCTTTGACCCACTTCTCACCGTTTTGGTGCCGCTGCAGGACGCCGACCAGGTCGGGACCGGAAGAGACTTTACCGATGACGTGGCAACCGTTACATCCGCCTTCGAGATAAGCTTCATGTCCGCGGCGAGCCGCTTCGCTCATCGGAGTGGCCAGTTTCTTGACCAGAAGATCACGTGCACGGATACCGACGTCGGCGGTCTTGACCATATACTGCCAGATCATGTTTTCGAAGAGGATCGCTTTGTTCAGATCGCCTTTTTTGTAGGCTTCGTCCGCTTTCTTCTTCTGCTCCGCGATCTTGCTGTACTGATCCAAGGCATCTTCGACCAACTGCTTGACGACCGGATACTTCTCGTAATGGTTCTCTTTGAGGAACTTCACGACACTCTGGATGACTTTGTCGGTCGCAGCGTTGGTGGCGACGATTTTCTTATACTCTTTCTCCAGCTCTTCTTTGGACATTTTGGCCATTTTGAGCTTTTTGGCGGAGATATAGTGCTTGTTGGGATCTTTGACGAGCAAATAACCCATCATCTCCAGGTGCAGTGCCGAACAGAACTCCGTACAGTAGTAGGGGAAGACACCCTCTCGGTCCGCTTTGAACGTCAGAGCGACCGTTTTACCCGGCTCCAACGAAGCGTGAACGTTGTAGTGGTCCACGGTAAATCCGTGGGTCTCATCCTCGGCGCGCTCCAGGTTGGTCAGGTAGAAGGTGACGGTGTCACCCAGGTTGACGGTGACATGCTCGGGGTTGATGTGCGAGCGCACCATCGTACCGTAGACATAGACATGGTTGCCCTTGCGGACGATATGCTCCTGTCCGGCCAGTGTCTTGCCGACGTGAGGCTTGCCGGTGAAGGGGTTGGTTCCCATTTTGTAGCGCACTTCGGGCTTGAGCTTGCTGGCCCGGATCGCGACCGCCTGGTGAGGCTCACCCAGAGGGATCGGCATATCGTAGAGCAGCTGCATCTTCTTGCCGCGAATGTCGATCAACTGGTGGTTCTGCGGGTGCAGAGGCCCGATCTCGTTGAAGCGGTCGATGGCCAGTTTGTTCAGCGCGATGATGTAATCGCCCTGGGGATCTTCACTCTTGCCCTCCATACCGCAGAGGTGACCGATGTTGTAGTTGACGTTCTGGCGGTCTTCGACCTTACAAGTCAGGTAGTCCCACTTGACGACCTGGCTGTCGACGTAGAGCGAGGTGTAGATCTCACCCTGCTTTTTCCAGTGCTTGCCGAACTGGTTGTGCAGGGGCCCGAGGCCCAGCTCAGCCTGGCAATGCATCGCTTTTTTCATATCGATGATGGGGATACCGTAGGGATCTTTGCCGACGAAATCCTTGTTGTCGATCGCTTTTTTGATCTTGTCCCAACTGTAGACGGTCGCGTGGGTATCGAGCTTTCCGCAGACGACGATATATTTGCCGTCGGGAGAGACATCGACCCCGTGCGGAGACTTGGGCTCGGGAATCAGGAAGAGCGCATTGTTCTTGACCGCGACATCGATGGGAACGACACGCATTCCGTTGATGATTTTGACGTTTTTGTCATCCTTGGCCAGCTCAGCCAATTTCTTCCAGTTGTAAACGTGGAGGAAGTCGGTGTCGTTCCGCGAACAACCCGCTTCGAAAGGAGGCAGACCCTTTTCGATTCCTCCGGTGTACATCTCGGAGTTGAAGCTGTTGGTAAAGCCCCAGCCGTAGCTCGCCTCTTTACCGGCATCGGAGAGGTCCTGCATATAGGGAGGAAACTCAATCGTAAAAGATTTTTTCGGTTCGATCCGACCGATTTTGGGGTTGAACTTCCAAACCGTCACCCCGCCGCGATAGGTCTCTTTGTATTCGCTCATCGGGTGCCAGTTGTTGTCCAGAGGCGCAGCGTACTGGCAGGCCTCGAGGATGTATTCGCTGTTGGGGGTGAAGAAAGCCCCGCCGTGATCCGACTTGAAGACCGGGTTGACGACGATCTGCTTGGTGACGAAGTCGTTCAGGTCGATGACCGCGATGCGGGGGTTGGCTTTGTCGTTGATGACCAGCCATTTCCCGTCGTAGCGACCGTTCGTCTCCGAAAGCGCCGGGTGGTGGGTATCTCCCCAGGTGATCTGCTTGCCGCGAATCTTGCCCTCGGCGAGGATTTTCTTGGTGTCGTCGTCATAGCCCCACCCCTGCCACGGCTCGGGGGTGAAGACGCCGATGTACTTGAGGATCCGCATCGAGGGAACCCCGTAGACGAGGATCTGCCCCGACTGCCCCCCGGAGCTGAAGACGATATATTTGTCCCGTCCTCCGCTGGGGGTATAGGTTTTGGCGGCCGCCAACAGATCCTGCTGGGTCAGCCCCCGTTCCTTCATCACTTTGTCGAGCTCCGAATTGGCCGAAGCCATGGAGACACCGATCAGGGCGCCAATGGCGGCCATGGATAGCCGTTTGACCATCGAATTCATTCCACACTCCTTATAGTCTTGTCTCACACAGACCGGGGCCGTTCCCCAGACTGCATACCGAATTGTAATACGTTTGATAAGCAGGAGACTTGATCTATGTTAAGAGTTTTTAACAATTTTTGAAAAAGGCGGTGAAATGAGCGGAGTTTTCCGCGGGAAAGCCCCGCAGAGGCATTCATTCAAAGAGCCAGAAGAGCGTTCAGTGGGTGGACGAAAGTATCCGCTTTACCTCTTTTTCCCTCTTTTTAGAGACTTTCAGTTTTTTGACCGTACAGCCGTTTTTGTTGACTAGCGCGAAAAACGGAGTATTGGGGCAACGGTCATAACGATCGGGAACGCCGTCAAGATCCCTGTCTGCGGTAGCACTGCAGTGGTGAGAGCTTCCAGCCCAGAGCAGCGAAGATCCGAACAGGGTGAGAAGAAAGAGTAAACGTTTCATCAGAAACCTCCTCCCATTCCACCGCCGCCCATTCCGCCGCCCATTCCGCCGGAATCACCCATACCTCCGTTGTCTCCGCCGATGCCTCCCATGCCTCCGGCTGCCGTTCCGGCCAAACCTCCACCGGCACCACCGAAACTGCTGATCGCCCCCAACGCGGCGTTGCCAGATCCTTTGTGCCCACTGATCGCACTCATAGCTGAATTGGCATGACTTCTGGCACGACTATGCGCTTTGGAAGCTCTGCTTTTCGCCTGGGAATGTTTCGCCTGGGCGCGAGCGTGAGTCTGCTGTTGCTTCGACTTCACCGCTTTCTCTTGCACGTTCATCTTAGCTTGGACCTGCGCGCTCTTCGCCTGGACCGCCGCTTGCAGATCCGCAATGGCCTGCTGCTGCTGTTGCCGGTTCATCGCGGCGATCTGAGCTTTGATCTCGTTCATCACCTTATAGGCTTTTTGCCGGGATGCTTGCTGATACTGGGCGATCAGGCTGTCCATTTGGCTCAGATCGCTTTGGGGTGTCTCTGCCTGGGCTTTTCCCCCTTTATCCGTTTGGCTTCCTTTCGTCTGTGTCTCGGAGCTTTGGGTATTTTCTGTCTCTCCCTGCTTCGCTGTGGATCCCCGGGTGCCGTTTTGTGTCGTATCCGAGGTGTCGCCAGCTGCCGTGGAGCTTTCTGCGCTCTGCGTGCTTTCACCGTTTTCCCCTGCAGCCGTGGAAGTATCCGTAGCTCCCATCGCCTCATCTGCACTCTGCATCCCCTGCTGCGCCGCATTGCTTGCTGCAGCCATTCCCTCTTCGGCCGCCTGCTGTCCAGCCGCGATCCCCTGTGTAGCGGTCTCGGCCGCAGCCTGTTTCCCCGCTTCCGCCGTGACGGCAGCCCGACTCATCGCATTGTGGCCCGGAGTGTTTCCGGACGACTTCTCTTCGTCGGTCCCCACCTGCTGCGATGAGGTATCACTGTTTTGCTGCGAAACCTCCGTCTGCGAGCGGCCGGCTGTGCCACCGCCCGCTTGGTTCGTCTGCTCACTCGTCGAAGCCCGATCGCTTCCGGTGCCGGCTTCGGCGGCTGCGAGGTTGCCGGAGAGCAACAACACGGCCATAACCGCCGCGGCGGTGAGATTGATCTTTCTCATGACTTTTCTCCTTATAGTTTGGATAGTGAAAGTGTAGAGAAAGAGCGTTACCTCTGCATTACCTCCCGAAGATCCAGAGTCACCGTCGTCCCCTTTCCCTCGGTACTCTCGAGATTCACGCCGATCTTCATATCTTCTGCCAGCTTTTTGACGATGTGCAGCCCAAGCCCCAGGCCGCGTTCTCCCTCTTTGTAGTATCGTTCGAAAGCCCGATCCGGATCGCGCATTCCCCGGCCGTTGTCGCGGATCTTCAGGAGGGCATCGTCCAGTTTGATACAGACCCGGCCCCCCTTCCGGTTGTACTTGCAGGCGTTGGAAAGGAGGTTTTCCACAATCCGGGCGAAGGCGTCCCGGTCACACTCCAGCGTGACTCCCTCCGGGACCTCATCCAGAAACGTAAGCGAAGGGTAGAGCCCCCGCAGAGCGTCGATCCGTTCCTCCAGAAGGGGCCGAAGCCCGAAACTTTCGCGGCTGCCGGGCCGGCGGGCGAGAAAGGCACGCAGATTCTCCTGCAGCGCATGCACGGTATCGAGCGACGCAAGCATACGCTCGACGCTGCGGTTTTCCCCCAGGCGACGACGCAGGATTCCCAAGTCGATCCGTAGAGCACTCAACGGAGTGTTGAAGTCGTGCAGAATATCCCGAACGAACTCTTCGTTGAGCCGCAGCGCCCGGCGGTAGGGATTGAGACTGTAGTAAGAAAACAGGAGTGCCAGCAAAGCGATCGACAGGATGTAGAGCGGCCAGCCGCGTAGTGCTTCTCGTCGGATTGCGGCGATGCGCCGATCGTACTCCCGCTGCGGCAGACGGATCCTGAGGAGATATTTCCGACTGCCGGGAATCTCAAAAAGCGCGTAGGGCCCCTCCGAAGAGTGGACAAGATGCCAAATCCTTTCATCACTCTTTTTCTTTTCAAACGCCACGTCGAAATTGCCCCCCAGAGGTTTGAAACTGAAGATCTTCATTTCACTGAGCAAAGTTTCGTCCAATTGTCGGCGTCGATCCCGATAATTCATCCATGCGAAGAGCCCGTAAAGCAGACTCATCAGCAAAAAATAGAGGATAAAACTTTTCCAAAGCGCTTCACGCTCATAACGTTTCAAGCAAGTACCCCTGACCGCGAATATTCGTGATTTGAATCCCCAAACGCTTTTTGAGTTTGGCCAACGTCACCCTCAGAGCATTGGAGCCCGGGTGTTCCAGTAGCTCCATCAACTCTTCGGAAAGAACCAACCTTCCCCGCCGCTTCAACAGAAGCGTAAAAAGCCTGCGTTGGACTTCTCCGAGATAAAAGGGAACCTCCCCTACTCCCTCGATCCGTCCGCTATCGGGATCGAAACGAATCGCCCCGTATCGGAGAATTCTATTGTTTTCTCTCTCACGAAAGATATACCGGATCCGCAAACGCAGCTCTTCGGGATCGAAAGGCTTTTTGAGATAATCAACCGCTCCGATCTCGAACCCCCTGGAGATGGAGGCAATATCAGTCAACGCCGAAATGTAAATCGCCGGTGTATCGTCACCGGCCTCCCTCAGTGCCCGAAGTACCTCCAGACCGTTGATATCCGGAACGTTGATATCGAGGATATAGAGATCGTATCTCCCTATATAGGTCGCATCAAACACCGCTTCTCCTCCGGCGACACGCTCCACATCATCTCCATCCATCTGCAGGTATTCGACGAGACTCTCCGCCAGCAATTCATCGTCTTCAAGTAACAATATCTTCATTCTGCCAGTATAACATTCACTGACAAACATGGGAAAAGGGAGTTTTGACTACAATCGCTATTTGATATTTCTTTACATAATAATTGTGAATATAAAGATGGAGGAGAGACATAATCATGGAAAAGAGATGGGGATGGTTATTGGCCGCGATTAGCCTCCTCATGTTGCTTATCCTCCTGCCACTCTGGTTCCATTCTGCCCGGACCCGCAATGTCGAAGCCCCCTCCACTATTCAGCGTACGGTACAAAAAACTCCACCGAAAAAACCGGCTTCCACAATACGAAACATCCCAAAAGAGACAAATCAAACGCTCGAACCTCTTACCTTGGCGGAACTGAGGCATATGAACCGTCTGGGCACGCTTCCCCGTCTCATCTATCTCCCCGCTGCCGATCGGGGAGAGATCTTCCGCTCTTTGCGGCGACAGGGACTACCTCTGTGGATATCGGATCGGTTTTTCCTCCTTCCCAAACGGATCAAACCCGGCTGGATTCGGCTAAAAAAGCCGATCTCTCTGCGGGAATTTTTCGAAAAGATCAACGACTTCCCCCGGGAAAGGACTCGGCGTGTCGTGATGTACAGCGGCGATAGTCTCGACGACTTCGTCCGACACTTCTCCCGCCAGACCCGGCTGCGTCCCCGCGCGATCTTCGACGAGTATTTCCGCTTCAGCCCCTATCTGGAGGGAGGCATCCTCGCCGGATACTATCGTCTCCCCTACCGTCTCAGCGCCGGCCCCGCGATGGCCTATCTCACAGGTGAGAGCGAAAAGGTCTTCGCCCGTCTTGCTCGCAAATACCTCGGAGAGTACGATCCCGCCGGCTTCAAACGCTATCTCATCGTCGCCTCCATCGTCCAACGGGAGACTTGGCACCCCGAAGAGATGCCCCACATCGCCTCGGTGATCTACAACCGTCTGGAACGCGGGATGAAACTTCAGATGGATGCCACCCTCAACTACGGCCCCTACTCCCACCGCACCGTCACTCCCGAAAGAATCCGCAGCGACAGCAGCCGCTTCAATACCTACCGCTACAAAGGCCTCCCCCCTGAACCCCTCGGCAGCGTCACCCGTGAAGCCCTCATCGCGGCGCTTCATCCGGCCAAAAGCTCCGATCTCTATTTTGTCCGCAATCTCTCGGGTACCCACGATTTCGCCCCGGATTACGCCACCCACCTCGCCAACATCAACCGCATCAGAGTTGAACGATCGCACCGAAAACACTCCCGAAAAACTGGAAAAAGTGTCAAAGGAGGAGAAAACCCCAAATAATATTGAGTGCTCTGAAAAACTGAAGAGATTCTTCATCGTCATCCTGAACTCGATTCAGGATCCACGGTTCAATGGGTATTCCAAGCCCTGGATTCCGGGTCAAGCCCGGAATGACGGAAGTTTTTCAGAGCACTCTATTGTTATTGTTACCGTCACAGATATTAAGATAAGCTATAATCCCCTTCATTATAAATCCTTTTGCGAGAAGAGCAGAATGAATCAGACAGATAATTTCTATATCCCTACCCCTTCCCCCTACGATCCCGACGAGCTGGGACACTTCGGCATCTTCGGCGGCCGTTATGTCCCCGAAACCCTGATGCCCGTCCTCGAGGCCCTCAAAAAGGACTACGAAGCCGTTCGCTTCGATCCGGAGTTCTGGAGAGAGGTGGACTACTACTACCGCAACTACGTCGGCCGCCCCAGCGCCCTCTATTTTGCCGAGAACCTTTCCAAAGAGACCGGGGCCAAAATCTACCTCAAGCGCGAAGATCTCAACCACACCGGGGCCCACAAGATCAACCACACCGTCGCCCAGGCGATCCTCGCCAAGCGGCTGGGCAAAAAGAAGATCATCGCCGAGACCGGCGCGGGACAGCACGGAGTGGCCACCGCCACCGTCGCGGCGCTGTTTGGCCTGGAGTGCGAAATCTTCATGGGGGCCAAGGATGTGGCCCGCCAGGAGCTCAACGTCTTTCGCATGAAGCTGCTAGGCGCCAAGGTCCACGCCGTCCAGAGCGGCTCCAAGACCCTCAAAGACGCCATGAACGACGCCATCCGCCACTGGGTCACCCACGCCCGTGACACCTTCTACGTCATCGGCACCATCGCCGGGCCCCACCCCTACCCGATGATGATCCGGGATATCCAGAGCATCATCGGCTGGGAGGCCAAGCGGCAAATCCAGCAGGCCGAAGGGCGTCTGCCCGATCACGTCATCGCCTGCATCGGCGGGGGAAGCAATGCCATCGGAATCTTCAACCACTTCCTCACCGAAGAAGGAGTCGAGTGCATCGGGATCGAAGCGGGCGGCCTGGGGCTCGACTCCAAGCACGGCGCCAGCTTGGCCAAAGGCTCTCCGGGAGTGCTCCACGGCCAGATGAGCTACCTGCTCCAGGACGACGACGGCCAGATTCTCGAAGCCCACTCCATCAGCGCCGGCCTCGACTACCCCGGCATCGGCCCCGAACACGCCTACCTCAAAGAGCTGGGCAAAGTCCGCTACGATCACATCACCGACGCCGAAGCCCTGGACGCCTTCGTCTGGCTGAGCCAAAAAGAAGGGATCATCCCCGCCTTCGAGAGCTCCCACGCCGTGGCATACCTCAAGAAAATGAAGCCCGAAGAGCTCCAAGACAAACTGATCCTCATCAACCTCTCCGGCCGGGGGGACAAGGATATGATTCAAGCCAAAGAACTCCTCGACTTCGGCGGGGCCGAATGAGAACGTGCTACGTGCTACGTGTTAAGTGTTACGAGGAGCTTTGATGAAATGTGAGAAGCTTGATGTATGGAAGAAAAGTGCCCGATTGGCTGCGAACGTTTACAAAGCGTTTCGGGAGTGTCTAGACTTTGGCTTCAAAGATCAAATCACACGATCCGCTCTTTCTATCCCTAGCAACATTGCGGAAGGAATGGAAAAAGAATCACTCAAAGAGCAGATTCGCTTTCTGGAAATCGCCAAAGGTTCATCGGCCGAATTCATTACACAAACTTACATCGCAATGGATATCGAATATCTTAATAGAGAGCTTGGAAAAAAGTGGATCGAACAAACCGATCATATACTTTCGATGTTGACCAAACTCCAACACAATCTAAAAAATCGTAACACGTAGCACTTAACACGAAATAAAGGAAAATCAAATGAAAACCATCAAATTCTACGAAAAACTCCTCAACGAAATCGACGCCGACATCGAGATCGTCATCGTCGTCAACAAAAACTTCGATCAGCGCTTCTGCGACGAGGAGAAAGAGCTTCTCAAAGAGGCGGGGTTTAACGGCGAGCAGGACGAGACCTGCCTCCTGGCCGAAAAGCGCAAGATCTTCGTCGGGGCCGACTCCATCAAGAGCGCCGACATCCGCTCCGCCGCTGCCAACGCCGTGCGGGCCCTGGAGGGCAAAGGGTATAAAATCGCCAAGATGGGCAGCTATATGAGCCACCCCACCTGCACCGCCACGCTGCGGGCCCAGGCCGAGGGGCTGCTGCTCGGAGGCTACCGCTTCGAACGCTACAAGAGCAAAAAGAGCGACAAGCACCTCCACAAGGTCCGTATCTCCCTCGAGGAGTACAACGGCTACGCTCTCGACATTCCCGCCGCCCAGCGGGCCATCGAAAAAGGAATCGTCAGTGCCGAGGCGACCAACTTCGTCCGGGATATCGTCAACACCGCCCCCGACGACTGCACCCCGGAGACAATGGCCCAGATCGCCGAAGAGCTGGCTGAAAAAGAGGCGCACCTGAAGGTCGAGGTTCTCGGGGCCGAGGATATGCGCAAAGAGGGGATGAACGCCCTGCTGGCCGTCGCCCGGGCCAGCCGCCACGAGCCCCGGCTCATCCATCTGAGCTACATCCCCAAGGAGAAGCCCGTCGCCACCGTCAGCCTGGTGGGCAAGGGGCTCACCTACGACAGCGGCGGCCTCAGCCTCAAACCTGCCGACTATATGGTAACGATGAAAGCCGACAAGAGCGGCGGCTCGGCCGTGCTGGGGATCCTCAAGGCCGTCGCCGAACTTCATCTGCCCATCGAGGTCCACGGTTTCGTGGGCGCGGTGGAGAATATGATCGGCGGAGACGCCTACAAACCCGACGACGTGCTCGTAGCCAAAAACGGCAAAACCATCGAAGTGCGCAACACCGACGCCGAGGGGAGATTGGTCCTCGCCGACGTGCTCTGCTACGCCCAGGAGAAGGTCAAAGCCGACTACCTCTTCGACTTCGCGACTCTGACGGGTGCCTGCGTCGTCGGCGTGGGGCAGTACACCAGCGGGGTGATGGGCTTCGCCGCCGAGCCGACCAACCGGGTCCTCTACGCCGCCAATACCCTGGCCGGAGAGATGGCCACAAAACTGGACTTCAACCGCTTCCTGCGCAAGACCCTCAAAAGTGAAATCGCCGACATCTGCAACATCTCCAACACCCGCTACGGCGGGGCGATCACCGCGGGAATGTTCCTGGGAGAATTCATCGACGAGGAGCATAAAGACAAATGGGCCCACATCGACATCGCCGGTCCCGCCTTCGTCGAGCACCCCTGGGGAGAGAATCCCCACGGCGCCAGCGGTGCGGGAGTGCGGATGATGACCCGGCTGCTCGAAAAACTCGCCCGGGGCGACGAGCACAAATAGAAGGCCCCCCGTGCGCCCCACCGTCGCCCTTTTTGTCCCCTGCTACGTCGACGACTTCTACCCCCAGACGGCGCTGGCGACCCTGGAAATCCTCGAAGCCCAGGGCTTTCGGGTAGAGTATCCCCAACCCCAGCGCTGCTGCGGCCAACCCTTTATCAACAACGGCCTTCTCGACGAGGGCCGCGCCTTCGCTACCTCTTTCGCCGATCTTTTTGAAGCGTACGACTACGTCGTCGCCCCCTCCAGCAGCTGCATCGGCACCGCCAAATACCGCTACGAGGGGCTCCTCGAGCCCGAACGCCACCGGAAGCTCGCCCCCAAACTTTACGAACTCTGTGAATTTCTCCACGACGTAGTGGGCCCGGAGCGGCTCCGCCTCGAGCACCCCTTCCCCCACCGCGTAGGCCTGCACAACAGTTGCCACGCCCTGCGCGAGCTGGAGCTCGCCCGCCCCAGCGAACTGATGATCCCCCACTTTTCCAAGATTGAAGCGGTCCTCTCCCGCATCGAGGGGATCGAGATCGTCCACCCCGAGCGGGACGAGTGCTGCGGTTTTGGCGGCACCTTCAGTGTGCAGGAGTCGGCGGTCTCGGCCGCGATGGGGCGCGACCGCATCGCCGACCACCGGCGGCAGGGGGTCGAGATCATGGCTGGGGTGGACCTCTCCTGCCTGATGCATATGCAGGGGCTGGCCCGGCGCGACGGCACGCCGATGCGCTTCGTCCACGTCGCGCAGATCCTGGCCGGACGCGTAGATTTTGAGTGAGGAGTGAGGAGTGAGGAGTGAGGAATCGAAGTTTGTGGATCATTTCAGAAACGCCGAGGAGTTTCTGAAGGATCCGGAGCAGGCGCGCTGGCACGACCGGGCGCTTTGGTTCGTCCGCCAGAAGCGCGACACCGCCGCCGCTTCCGTACCCGAGTGGGAGGAGCTGCGCCGAGCCGCCGAAACGATCAAAGCCCACACCCTCGAGCATCTGGGCTACTATCTGGAGCGTTTCGAGGAGCGGGCGCAGGCCAACGGCATCGAGGTGCTCTGGGCCGAAGACGCCGCCGAATTTCGCCGTCTCGTCGCGGAGATTCTCCAGCGCCACGGCGCCAGCCGGGTGGTCAAGAGCAAATCGATGCTCACCGAAGAGTGCGGCCTCAACCCCCATCTGGAAGCCCGGGGGATCGAAGTGACCGACACCGATCTGGGGGAGCGGATCGTCCAGCTGGCCGGCGACCGCCCCAGCCACATCGTCCTGCCCGCCATCCACCTGCGCAAAGAGCAGGTCGCCGAGATCTTCTCCTCCCATCTGCACACCGACCCTTCCAACGCCGATCCCTCCTACCTCACCCGCGCCGCCAGAGAGCATCTGCGCCGCAAGTTTCTCGAAGCCGACGCCGCCATTACAGGAGTCAACTTCGCCCTGGCCGAGGAGGGGGCCTTCGTCGTCTGCACCAACGAGGGCAACGCCGACCTGGGCACCGCCCTGCCCGATCTGCACATCGCCTGTATGGGGCTGGAAAAACTCATCCCCTCCGCCAGGGATCTGGGGGTCTTCACCCGCCTCCTGGCCCGCAGCGCCACCGGCCAGGCGATCACCGCCTACACCTCCCATTTCCGACGCCCCAAACCGGGGGGCAAACTCTACCTCATCCTCGTCGACGATGGCCGCAGCGCCCTGCTGCAAAGCTCCCGCCGAGAGCTCCTCAGCTGCATCCGCTGCGGCGCCTGCATGAACACCTGCCCCGTCTACCGCCGCAGCGGAGGCCACAGCTACGGCACCGTGGTCCCAGGCCCCATCGGCTCCGCCCTCGCCGGCACCCGCGATCCCGGGCGTTACGCGTCGCTTCCCTTCGCCTGCAGCCTCTGCGCCTCCTGCGACCTGGTCTGCCCCGTACGCATTGACTTGCATCAGCACCTGCTCGACGAACGGCAACAGACGATTCGCGTCCCCGAGTACCGGGGCAAGGTCCGGGGCCTCAAAGCCGCGGCCTTTCTCCTGCGCCATCCCCGCCTCTACCGCCAAAGCATAGCCGCACTGCGGTGGCTGCTGCCCCGGCTCCCCCGCAGCCTGATCTACAACCGCTTCAACCTCTGGGGCCGGGAGCGGGAGATGCCCTCCCCCGCCCCCCGGAGCTTTAGCGAACTCTACCAAGCACGCCAGGGAGCCGACAATGAACGCTAAGCAGATAATCCTCTCCCGCCTCGGAGGCCACCGCACTCCTCCCGCCGAATACCCACGACCAGCCATCCGTACTCGGCCTTTCGACGACCCCGTGCAAGCCTTCATCGACGCCCTCCGCACCGCCGGCGGCGAAGCGCTCTTCGTCGAAGACACGGCTTCTCTCGACACCGAAATCATCCGGGCTTTCGATGATCCAGCAAATATCATCGACACCCGCACGCCCGTCTCCCCTACACTCGAAACAATGGAGCGCTGCGATCTGGCCATCGTCGAGGCCGCCTTCGGCGTCGCCGAAAACGGCGCCGTCTGGATCGACCCGGCCGAGCGCTATCCGAGGGCCCTGCTGACCCTGGCCCGATCCCTGGCGATCCTGCTGCCCTGCGAGGCGATTGTCCCCACGATGCACGAAGCCTACGAGCGCCTCGACTTCGACGAACTCGCCTACGGCCTTTTCATGGCCGGCCCCTCCAAAACCGCCGACATCGAGCAAGCTTTGGTTCTTGGGGCCCACGGAGCCATGACGCTGAAAGTGTTTCTGACGCCGATCTCCGGTCAATCAGATTTTATCTCTCCAAAGGAAAAACAGTGATCGAACCGAAATTCTTCGCTTTAATTATCGGCACCGAGATCCTCAACCGGCGCCGAAACGACAGGCACTTCGACTTCCTCTCCCGGGAGCTCCTGGACCGCGGCTACAAACTCTCCGGCAGCTTCATCATCGAGGACGATCCGGCGCTGATCGTCCAGACCCTCAAATTCCTCGCCTCCCAGCCCAACGCCGTGGTCTTCACCTTCGGCGGCATCGGCTCCACCCCCGACGACCATACCCGCAAAGCGGCGGCGATCGCCCTGAGAGACGGACGTCTGATCGAGCTTCCCGAAGCGAGGCGGATCATCGAGGAGCGTCTGAAAGAAATGGAGGTCCCCAACCCTCAATACCCTCTGAAAATGGCCGAGCTTCCCCGGGGAGCCAAACTCCTGACAAACAATCCCGTCAACGGGATGCCGGGCTTCTATCTGGACGACCGCTACTTCTTCACCCCCGGCTTCCCCGAAATGGCCCATCCCATGGTGCGGGAGGCGCTGGATCGCTCCTTCCCTCCCCGCCGGGACAAAAGTGTGCGAAGATCCCTCACCGCCCTCACCCGAGAAAGCGCCCTCATCGACCTGATGGAGAAGCTGCCCGAAGGGGTGGAGCTCTCCAGCCTCCCCAAACTCTACAGCGACGGCCCCAGGGTCGTCATCTCCCTCAGCGGCCGGGATCCCCGAAAGGTCGACGAGGCGTTCGAGACCTTCATCCGGGCGCTGGAGGAGCGCGGCATCCCCTACAGCTTGGGAGACGAGACCAACGGAGACGAATGAACTCCGAAACACTTCACCGACTCTCACTCTCCGACGGCGAGACACTCTCCTACACCCTCAGACGAAAAAAGAGGATGAAGCACCTCTATCTCTACGTCAAGGAGGGGGAGCTGGAGGTCCGCTGCAACCCCAGAGTCTCCCTCAGCGCGATCGAGAGCTTTCTCCTCAGCAAAGAGCCCTGGATCCTGCGCAAACTCCACGAACAGCATCCGGATCACGATCCGGCCAAGAACTTCCCCTGGGACGGGCGCCTGGTGCCCATCCACTTCAAAGAGGAAAAGAACTCCGATGTTTTTCGCTTCCGCTACGAAAAAGAGAAAGACCATGCCCTGATCCAGGGCCCCTATTTCCCCCCAAACGACGAGCTCCAGAACCTCTACGAGGGCTACTACCGCCTCCACGCCTCCCGGATCCTTGGCCCGCGAATCGAGCACTGGAGCGAAGTCACCGGCCTGCACCCCTCCAAAGTCGGCTACCGCAAAGCCAAAAGCCGCTGGGGCAGCTGCAGCTCCCGAAACTCCGTCAACCTCAACACCCGCCTGCTGCTCTGCCCTCCGGAGATCCGAGACTATGTGATCGTCCACGAACTCTGCCACATCCGGCATAAAAACCACTCGAAAGATTTTTGGAATCTGGTGGGCCGGTATCTGCCGGACTGGAAAGAGCGGAGGAAACGTTTGCGGGAGTATGAGAGGTATCTTCTTTAAGAGTCGCAAGTCGCAAGCACGGGGCTTCGCCCCTCACGTCGCAAGATTTCTATACGACTTGTCTCGTTCCCACCGTCCTCGGTGGGAACGAGCGATAGTCGATAGTTTTTTCCCATCTTTCGGAGGCGGGGTTTCAACCCCGCACAGTGCGGGACTGAAGTCCCGCCTCCAATTCTCCTTAACGGTTATACGGATCCTTTTTTATAAACATCTCCCCGAAACCCGATATCCATCACGATCGCCTCGATGATCACCTCCTCCTCTTTAAGGGTGACGATGATACGAATGTTCCCCTTGCGAATGCGATAGACATCCGATATCGTGCCGCTCATCTGCTTAACATCGATGTTGACATCGAGATTGTAGATTTTGCGCTTAACGAACTTGACGATCAACGCGTCGACCTGCTCTTCGGTGATCACCGAAGGGTGCTTGGCTAGGAACTTGGCCGCCTTTTTGAGGTAGGTAAGTTTGATCTCCCGCTGCATTGTCAGAGATCGATACGGAGTTTTTTGGTCTTGGCCACTTCCCGATCTTCCGGGGACATGTTGGCCAGGATCTCCTCGATCTCCTTTTGCTCCAGTCTATCGTAGGCGCTTTGCAGCAGCTCATACTCCTCGATAGAGATGATCACTGCTTCGGGCTTGTTGCGGCGGATAATGGCGATCTTGCTATACACGTGGGAACGTACCTTATCCAGGTAGCTACCCAGCGATTTGCCCAGTTCGGTGATACCCACCATCTCTTCTTTCGCATATTTGACCATAGTTTTCTCCGCATTCAAATATGGATTATTATACTATTTTTTTGTCTCGTTCCCACGGTTTCCGTGGGAATGCATCCGGCACGCTTGCGATTCATCTCGGTTTAACCGGCGGATAAGATATAGGTATGCATTCCCACCGAGGACGGTGGGAACGAGCGAAAACGGAGTATTTCGATTCCGTCATCCTGAACTCGATTCAGGATCCACGGCATAGTAGGCATTCCAGGCTATGGATTCCGGGTCGATCCCGGAATGACGAAGGTTTAAGAGCACTTGATTTCAGCGCCACTCCATCCTTCTATTAGCAGAACATTTTGTCATGCTATTGGAATATAGGCTATTATCTGAACAAAAATGTTCAGATAACGGCTGTAGAACCAATAGCAAGACATTGTGAATAAGGAAATTCTGATGGAAAATACAGTAGTATGAGGCAAAATATGTCAAATTGTCATATTACTGATGATAGCAGAACATTTCAAATGTTCTGCTATTGGGTGATTTTAGGGGTGTTTGGTATAAAATGTTCACACAATAAATAGTTAAGTGCACATAAAACAAAGGATGATTATTGAAATATCCAAAAGGTTCTGAATGGCGAAAATGGGATTTACATTTTCATACACCATCTTCATACGATTACAAAGATAAATCTATATCAAACCAAGATATTATAGACGAATTATATGATAACAATATAGCAGTGGTAGCTATAACAGATCACCATATTATTGATTTAGATAGAATTAAAGAGCTACAAACACTTGGCAAAGACAAAGTAACAATATTGCCCGGAATTGAATTTTTATCTGAATCAAGAGGCAAACAACCTATTCACTTTATAGCAATATTTGATGAAAATTCAAAAATAGATTATATTTGGGATCAAATCAAGAACCGTACAAATATTAAAAGAATTTATGGTGAAGACAAAAAAGTAAATGAAGTTTATTGTCAATTAGAAGACACTATAAATCTTGTCCATGAACTTGGTGGAATCATAACTATTCATGCTGGTGATAAACACAGTAGTATTGAAAACATAACTCACTCATTACCACATACGGAAGCTCAAAAAACTGATATTGCAAAGATGGTGGATATATATGAATTGGGAAAAGAAAGTGATCAAGAAGGATATATCAAAATTGTCTTCCCTGCAATAAAAAAGTATATACCTATGATTATATGTTCAGATAATCATGATATAAAAAACTATAAACTAAAGCAAAATTGTTGGATTAAGGCAGATCCAACATTCAAAGGTTTGTTGCAAGCATTAACTGAACCCAAAGAAAGATTCTACATAGGAGAAACTCCTCAAAAGAATATAACAGTTGCATTAAATAAACATAAATATATAGATAGCATATCAATAAAGAAAATTTCAACTTCTAAAGAAAAAGATATATGGTTTGATTGCGAAATTCCATTAAATCATAATTTGGTAGCCATTATTGGGAATAAAGGAAATGGGAAAAGTGCACTATCTGACATTATAGCTTTTACAGGTAATGCAAAAATTATTAGTCAAAATGATTTCAGCTTCCTTAATGAAAAGAGATTTAAAAAAAATGGACTTGCTGGAAATTTTGAAGCAAATTTAAAATGGAATAATGAATCAGTTATAACTTGCAATTTAAATGATAATCTAAAATTAGATAAAGAAGAAAAGGTAAAATATCTTCCACAAAAGTATATAGAGAAAATATGTACTGAAGATAACTATGAAATATTTCAAGAAGAAATTAACAAAGTAGTTTTTTCACATATTAATGAAACAGAAAAACTAAATAAAGATAATTTGAAAGATTTAATAAAAGAGAAAACTGATTCATTACGAAATAAACGCAATGAATATAGAAAGAATTTACAGGAAAATTTTGAAAAAGCGATAGATTTAAAAAGCAAATACAGTGATATAG
>JALWNT010000061.1 GCA_027080995.1 Campylobacteraceae bacterium
CGCCTGCCGGCACCGGGGATCAGCCTGGTGCTGCTGGGCTTCGTGCTGGGGATGTTTCTGACCATCGACGTGGCGCTGGTGACGCTGGTGCCGATCGTCTTCGCGATGGGGCTGCGCGGGCGCATCCGCGTGCTGCTGCTCACCTCCTTCGCCGCTCACGCCGGCGCGGCGCTACTGCCCTTCGGTACCCCGCAAAATCTCTTCATCTACTACCATTTTCAGCCCGGCCTGATCGAATTCGTCCGCGCCATCGCCCCGCTCTCTTTCACGCTACTGGGGCTCTTTCTCCTCGCCGGTGCTCTGTCGGGGACTCGCATCGAAGCCCCCGCAAGCCACAGAGAGATCAGGGAACTTCAGAAAGTTCCGGCACTGCTCTACCTGATCTTTTTCCTGCTCGTCGCCGCGGCGGTCCTGGGGCTGCTCCCCGCCGGCATCGTTTTGCTGCCGCTGCTCTACGCCTGGGCCGTCGATCAAGAGACGCTCAAAGTCGACTACTTCCTGCTGCTGACTTTCGTCGTCTTTCTGGCTCTGGCGTCCAACGTGCGGGAGATGATCGCGCCCTGGTTTCATCGGGGCGAAGATATTTTTTTCCTCAGTGCCGGGCTCAGCCAGGTCATCAGCAACGTCCCGGCAACCCTGCTGCTCGAGCCCATTACGACCCACTGGCGCTCGCTGCTGTGGGGGACCAACGTCGGGGGCTTCGGCACCCCCGTCGCCGCGCTAGCCAACCTGATCCTCATCCGCCTCTACCGCGCCCACGCCGGCACGACCGAGGGATTCATGAAACCCTTCTGGCTCGCCAACCTCCCGGTGCTGCTCTTCGGCGCCGCGCTTTACTACGCCCTGCGGCATCTGTGAAAGAGACTTTATGTCCGACAAACTCCCTCTGCGCCAACGCATCCGCGACGACATCGCCAAAAACCGTGAACGCATCAAAGAGCTGGGCCCGGGCCTCATCACCGGCGGCGCGGGAGACGACCCGGCGGGCGTCGTCACCTACACCGTCGTAGGCGCCACCACCGGCTTCTCCCAGCTCTGGCTGCTTCTGCTTTCGACCCCGATGATGATCGCCATCCAAAATATGGCCGCCCGCATCGCCATCGTCACGGGCAAGAGCCTGCCGGAGATCACCACCGCCTTCTACTCCCGGAAACTGACGATCTTTATGGTGCTGCTGCTGGCGATCGCCAACATCCTCACCATCGGCGCCGACCTCAACGCCCTGGCGGCGATCTTCCATATCCTCTTCGGCTTTCCCGTGATTCACTGGCTGCTGCTGGTCACGGCCCTCATCGCCGGGCTCATCATATTCGGCTCCTACCGCACCGTCAAAAGAGTGCTGATCTGGCTGACGGCGGTGCTGGGGGTCTACATCGTCTCGGCGATTTTGGCCAAGCCTCCGGTGCTCAAACTCCTCGCCGACACCTTCGTGCCCCAGATCCATCTGCAAAGCGCCTGGATCGTCGCGGCGCTGGGGATGCTGGGGACGACCATTTCGCCCTACCTGATGTTTTGGCAAGCATCCGAAGAGCGGGAAGAGAAAAAGAGCGTCGTGCAGGCCGACGAAGCGGACTTCGACACGGTCGTAGGGATGATCTGGTCCAATCTGTTGGCCTATGCGATGATCGTCACCGGCGCCGTGCTGCTCTACGGCACCCACGCCGACATCCAGGACGTGCGCACCCTGGCCGAGACCCTGCGCCCGGCTGCGGGGGAGTACGCCTTCGCCCTCTTTTCGCTAGGGATCGTGGCGGCGGGCTTCCTGGCGATCCCGGTGCTGGCGGGCTCCACCGCCTACGCCGTCGCCGACACCTTCGGCTGGCGGGAGGGGATGGACAACCGCGTCAGCGACGCCAAAGGCTTCTACCTCGTCTTCGTCGGCGCGATCTTCGTGGGAGCCGGGATCAACCTCGCTCACACCCTCAGCGTCGTCGACGCCCTCTACTACTCCCAGGTCCTCGACGGGATGCTGATCCCGGTGCTGATCCTCATCGCCTGGATGATCTCCAACAATCCCAAAATCATGGGCACCTACGTCTCCGGGCGATTCGAAAACATCTTCGCCGTGCTCGCTTTCGGCGTCACCGTGGCCCTCAGCGGCGTGATGGTCTGGCAATGGCTCTCCTGAACCTTGCAGAGGGTATAATCCCGAAATTTACAACTATGCCGCTTCGGCCGCCGAGGCCCATCCGCCAAGAAGGAACACAGCGATGATTCTACAACTCTTCAGCATTCCGGTATTTTTCCTGATAAAGTACGGCTATCTGGCGCTATTTCTTTGGAGTATTTTAGAAGGAGAGATCGGGCTGATGCTCACAGGGTGGCTCGCCTCCCGGGGAGAGGTCTTCACCTTCGAGGGGGCTTTCGCCGTGGCGATAGCCGGCGCCTTCCTCGGCGACAACACCGTCTATCTCTTCGGCCGCCTCTTCGAGCGTCGGGCGATGGTCTGGCTGGAGCGCTCCCGTTGGAAAAAAGAACGGGTGCTGGCCTGGTTCCAACGTTGGGGATCGGCACTCATCGTCTTCGAGCGCTTCATCTACGGCACCCACATCCCCGCTCTGCTGACGATCGGGATGTCGGGCTATCCCTACTGGAAATTCCTGCTCTACGATATCCTGGGCATCGTCCTTTGGGCGGCGACCTTCCTCTCCATCGGCTACCACTTCGGCCAAAAGGCGGTCGAGCTGATCCTCTTCGCCCAGAAAAATCTCGTTCTGGTCCTTTTCGTGCTGGGGATTTTCTTTCTTCTTTTTCTCGCCCGGCAGGAGGAAAAAGAAGAAAAACACGAAGAAGAAAACCCAACCAAAGGAGAGCCCCTATGACTCCCGAACTCGTCTCCACCCTGCTCCACGACACCATCGCGCTGATCACCATCTTCAACCCCATCGCCGCGGCGGGGCTGCTGGTGACGATGGTCTCGCCCCCCACCCCGGCCAACATCTACCCGGCGGCGTGGAAAGCGACGCTGACGATCTTCATCGCCTCGCTTGTCACCCTCTTTACCGGGGAGTTCCTCTTCAAGCTCTTCGGGATCAACGTCTACTCCATCAAAGTCATCGGCGGAGTCATCCTGATGATGATCGCCATCAACATGGCCTACGGCCAACCCACCAAAGCCCGCCACACCAAGGAGGAGCAGGCCGAAGCGGAAGAGAAGGACGATATCTCCATCGTCCCCCTGGGGATCCCGATCCTCTTCGGCCCCGGGGTGATCGCCACGATCATCGTCCTCAACCACAACAATACCCATCATTACGGCACGCTCCTCTCCTACGGCCTGGTCACCGCCGCCATCGTGCTGTCGGCGCTTACCGTCTATCTGATCCTACGCTATTCGGGGATCATCAACCGCGCCCTGGGGGTGACGGGGATGAAGATCATGACCCGGATCATGGGCCTGGTCGTCGGCGCCATCGCCGCGCAGTTCCTCATCGGAGGAGTCAAGGGGCTTTGGGGATGAACCGATGCGGACGATGACGTCGCTTCCCGCCCGCGTGATCCTCCTGGCGCTCACGGCGGGGCCGATCGTCGGCTTCACCATCGCACTCTACGTGCTGCTGACCGAAGGGCTGAGCACCCTGCTTTTCCTCGGCGACCCTATCGCCACGGCTCGGATACTGCCCGTCTGGTATCTCTACGCCGTTCCCACCCTGGCGATCCTGCTGGTCAACCGGCTCATCTCCCTCGACCCCACCGTGCGCGAATACGGCGTCGCCGAGATCGCCAAAGCCGTCGAAGAGGGGCGCTACACGATTACCCTGCGGGGGTTGCTGCTCAAGATCCTCGCCTCCACCCTCTCGCTCGCCAGCGGCTTCAACGTCGGAAACGAGGGCCCCTCCGCCGCCATCGGGGCGATGATCGCCCACCGGCTCAACGCCCTCTTCGCCCTGCCCCGGCGCTTCGTCACTCTGCTGGTCAGCGTGGGCGCCAGCGCCGGGATCGCCGCAGTCTTCGTCTCCCCGGTGACGGGGATCAGCTTCGCCCTGGAGAACATCGCCGGGGAGTTCATCCGCGACCGCATGGGCCCCATCATCCTCGCTGCGGCCCTGGCCTTCGGGGTCTCCTACCAGTTTCTCCACCCTTTGCTCTTCCACTACTCCGTCGGCCGCAGCTTCGACTACGAGTATATGCTCGCCGCTTTGCTCTTCATCCCCATTCTGATCGCGACGCTGGGGCTCTACTTCGGGATCAAGCGCTACCTCCTCGCTCTCCTCGACGGAGCGGTGCACCGCTGGATCGGCAGCCGCCGGCGTGATCTGCTCTTCTCCCTCATCGGCGGGGCCACCATCGGCACCCTGCTGCTCGCCGCCCCCATCGCCGCCTTTTCCGGTCACGAAATGGTCGCCGCGCTGATCAACGGAGAGGTCCACATCTCCCTCAAGCTGATCGCGCTGGTCATCCTCCTAAGGATCATAGGCACCGCCGTAAGCATCTACGCCAACGCCGTGGGCGGGCTCTTTCTGCCCCTGATGAGCCTGGGTGCCCTGGTCGGCTACGGCTACGCCGAAGCGCTGCAGCAGTACGCCGGCTTCACCCTGCACCCCTACGCCTTCGCCGCCATCGGGGCGGGGGTCTTCATGGGGGTCGTCATGCGCCTGCCGCTGACGGCGGTCGTCCTCGCCCTGGAGATCACCTACGACTACAACATCATCGTCCCCACCGCCGTCATCGTCGTCATCACCGGCTACCTGATGGACCGCCTCGTGCACATCGAGAAGCTCGACGCCGACAGCGTCAACACCGTCGTCACTTCCGAACAAGGCTCTATCCGATGAAACGAATCCACCGACCCGACTCACCGCGGATGAGCAAAGCCTCCTCCGACTGCTCCGTCTACGCTCTGATCGACACCGCACTGCTGCGACGCTTCGGACTCACCCTGCCGGAGGTGGGAGCCTTTCTCGAACAGGAGGGTATCTCCATAGCCCAGTATCGCGACAAAGAGAGCAGCGACGCCGAAGTGGCCGCCGCATTGGAAACCCTCAAAAAACATTACCGAGGAACCCTGATCGTCAACGACCGCCTCGGCCTCGCAGAACTCGCCGACGGTCTGCACATGGGCCAGGAGGATCTGGCGGCTCTCGACGAGGATCCCCGACGTGCGGTGCGCACGGTCCGGGAGCGCCTCGGCCGCAAACTCCTCGGTCTCTCCACCCACAACGCCGAAGAGATTCTCCGCGCCAACAGTTTGGATCTGGACTACATCGGACTGGGAGCCTACCGCCCCACGCGCACCAAAGAGGTCACCGACATCGGCGGCGAATCTCTCCTGGAAATCGCTCGCCTCTCCCGGCATCCCGTGGCGATCATCGGCGGCGTCCGCTGGGAGGATGACTTCGGTGCTCCGATCCGTTACAAAGTCCTCGGCAGCGCTCTTTTTGAAAGGATCAGCGTACAATGAAACGTTACGGAATCCTCCTCTACGCACTTTTTGGCTATCTCGTCGGACTGGGGACACTGCTCTATCTGGTCTTTTGGGTCTATCCCTGGAGCTGGATGCCGACGACCCTCGACGGCGGCCACCCCCGCAGCGATCCCCTTTTCGCCTTCGCTGTCGACGTCACGTTGATCCTGCTTTTCGGCCTCCAACACTCCTGGATGGTTCGCCCCGCTTTCAAACGTCGCTTCGAGCGATGGATCCCCTACGGAGCCCGTCGGGCGACCTATACCCTGATCTCTTCCCTCTTCCTCGGGCTGATCCTCCTCTATTGGCAGCCGCTGCCCGGGGTGATCTGGGACTTTTCGGCAGGATCGCCCGGATGGTGGATCGCCACTCTTCTCTACCTTTTCGGCTGGGGAGTGGCCGTGATCGCCACGTTTCAGATCGACCATTTCGGTCTGCTGGGGCTTCACCAGGCCTGGCGGGCCTGGCGCGGTCTCCCCGAGCCGGAACCGCGGTTTCAGGAGCGCGGCTTCTACCGTCGGGTCCGCCACCCGATCCAAGCCGGGACACTGCTGGGTCTGTGGGCCACACCGCTCATGACGATGGGGCATCTCCTCTTCGCGCTGGGATTTACCCTCTACATTCTCATCGGGCTGCATTACGAAGAGCGGGATCTCCTGCGAACCCTGGGGGAGGCGTATGCCGACTACCGTCGACGCGTCCCGATGCTCCTGCCGCGCCCATGGAATCCCAAAAGTTCTTGAGCCCACATTTTGCAATCGACAGCGAAACACGCTAGCATTCGCCACCCGTCCGCCAAAGGAAACTCCATGCCGACACAGACTCACCGCACTTTCGCCTATACCCACGACCCCATCTCTTTCGATTTTACCCAGAGTGTCGAGCGCTTTTATGTGGAAGAGTTGCCTCTCTTCGAAGCGTCGGGACGGGGAGAGTGGCTGCTGCTGACTCTGCGCAAAAAGGAGACCAGCACCTACCGCCTCCTCTCCATTCTCAAAGCCGCGACCGGTGCGGAGGATCGGGAGATCGGCTACGCCGGCCTCAAGGACAAGAGCGCCACCGCCGTCCAGAGGATCACCCTCCCCCGACGCTACGAAAAGGCCCTCGCCAATCTCAAAACGGAGCGCATCGAAATCCTCAAACGCGAACGCAACCACAAAGCGCTTAGGATCGGGGCATTGGCGGGCAACCGCTTTCGCATTCTTCTGACCCGACTCTCCGCCGCCGACGCTCCCCGTTTCGTCGAAGCTTTCGAGCGCATCGGCCAAGAAGGCTTCCCCAATCGCTTCGGCTACCAGCGTTTCGGCACCGACGCAGAGAGCTGGCGTCAGGGGCAGGAGCTGGCCCGAAGCGGCAAACGTCTGCGCGGAGCCAAAGAGCGTCTGCTCTTGGCCGCCTGGCAGAGCCGACTCTTCAACCGATGGCTCGACGAACGCGTCCGAATCTCCGCGATCATCAGAGATTGCGACCCCTCCGAAGCCCGCAGGCGGCTGCAATGGCCCGCCGAGCTGATCGAAGAGCTCCGGGCGCAACGGCAATTTTTCAAGCTCTTTCTCGGCGAAAGCATGGGGGAGTACCCCCGACCCAAAAGTTGGAGAGCCTGCCCAGACACCGCCCTCTGCGCCCGGGACTTCGCCCGCAAAAAGAGTGTCCCCGGCGGACTGCTTCCCGGCGACCGGGTGGCCCGCGCCCAGGCCGACGCCCGCCACCTCGAAGCCCCCTGGGACGACGACGAAATCGCCGGAGTCTCCGGCGGACGCCGCCCGGCCTGGGTCTGGCCCGAAGCGCTCGAGCATCGCTACGATCCTGCCCGCCGAGAGATGGAAGTCTCCTTCACCCTGCCTCCGGGGGCCTATGCCACTTCCCTCCTCGAAGAGATCGCCCGACGCGAACTCCGTCCCGTCACCGATAAACGATGATTTTCATCTTCGGGGTTCCGTACTTCGATAGAAACCGCCATGCGGCCTCAGAACAACGAAAAAATTATTTCAAGCTCTTCTCCAGATTGCGTAGAAACGGCGTCATCTCTTTGGCGTAGACGAAACAGCGGTCGATGCGGCACGCCTGATAGAGCGGATCTTCGACCGCTTTGAAGAGCAGAAAGGGGTAGTCGAGTTTCTCTTCGGCTTCGCGGCGCAGCGCCGCGATCTTGTCACGGGGGGCTTTGAGGACGACATAGCCCCGCTGCAGGGCGACGGCGGCCAGCACGGCGGCGGGGGCGGCCGTCGGGTACTCCCGCAGTACGGCGGAGTGCTTTTGCAGGATCTGCCGGGCCGCCGCCTGATCGTCGCGGTTTTCCTCCAGCGCCGCCAGACGCAGATAGTCCTGTGCCAGCACGGCGAGCGCACTGCGGTAGCTGCCCCCCTCCAGATCCAGCGGATTGGAGAAGTTTCCTTCCGCATCCATCCAGCGCCCCTCTCGGTAGAAGCGGCGCTTCGCTTCGTCGAGCAAGGCCTGGGCTTTGCGGAGATATTTGGTGTCGTAGTTCGCTTCGTAGGCGTCGATCAGCGCCGAGACGAGGAAGCTGTAATCCTCGAGCAGCGCGGGAACTTTCGGCGTTTTGCCCGGCAGCTTCTGGTGCATCAGCCGGCCCTTGTAGACCAGCTCTTTGAGGATCGCGTCGACCGTTTCGCGTCCCAGACATGCGTAGCGGGGATCGAGCGCGGCGGCGCTGAAGAGGGCGTGAGCCAGCAGAGCGTTCCATCCCGTCTGCAGCTTGCGGTCGATGAAGGGATAGGGGCGGCTTTGGCGCATCCGCGCCAGGACCTTGCGCACCGCCTCGTTCCGCTTTCCTTTGAGATACAGATGGGTGCGAAAATCGGGCAGATTGCCCCCCGAGCTCATCCCGTAGGCGGCCAGCTTCGCTTTGGCGTCGGGGATGTCTGCCTTTTGGAGGGCTTCGAGAGTCTCCGTCTCGTCGTAGCTGAAGTAGTACCCCTCCTCCTTTTTCCCTGTCTGGGGATCCAGGCTGTCGGCGTCGCTGGCTCCGTAGAAGAGGCCGCTAGGGTCACGGTAGTGGGCCAGCAGATCGTCGACCGTCTCCCGGACGATGCGGCGATACTCCGCCTTGCCGGTCAGTCGCGCCGCCAGGGCGTAGGCTTCGATCAGTTCGGCGTTGGTGTAGAGCATCTTTTCGAAGTGGGGGATGCGCCACCTGGCGTCGGTGCTGTAACGGAAAAATCCCCCCTCCACCTGATCGTAGATCCCGCCGCGGGCCATCGCGTCGAGAGTCCGAAGCGCCATCGCCCTCTCCCGCGGATCGCTCCCCTCCAGACGGCTCAGCTGCAGCAGAGCGACGAGCGTCGCCGCCCGGGGAAACTTGGGCGCCCCGCCCCATCCGCCATGCTGAGAGTCGAAGCCCCCCTTCGCCTGCCGGACAAACTCCCGCTCCACCCTCCGGCCGATCGGGGCCGGCTTGGCCTCTTCTCCTTGCGCTTCGAGGCGTCGCAATGCCCGGCTCACCCGATCTGCATACTTCCTGATCTCGGAGGGTTTGGTCCGCCAGGTCGCGGCGACGGCCCGCAGGAGTTTGAGCAGTCCGGTCTGGCCGTAGCGATCTTCTCTGGGGATATACGTCGCGGCAAAAAAGGGTTTGCGATCGGGCGTCAGCAGGATCGTCAGCGGCCACCCTCCCGCACGGCGGGTGATGAGCCGATGGACGTTTTGGTAGTAGCGGTCGATCTGGGGCTTCTCCTCCCGATCGACTTTGACGGCGACGAAGTAGCGGTTGAGCACCTTCGCCACTTCGGGATTTTCGAAAGACTCCCTCTCCATCACATGGCACCAGTGGCAGGTGCTGTAACCGATGGAGAGGAAGATCGGTTTGTTCTCCTTCCTGGCCTTGGCGAAGGCCGCTTCGCCCCAGGGCATCCAGTGCACCGGATTGTGCGCATGCTGCTGTAAGTAAGGCGACTCTTCACGGATCAAGGCGTTGACCGGCTCTTTTTCGGCAGCCATCGCCGCGGAAAAAATCAGAAAACTACAAAAAACGACTTTCAATACTCGCACTGGCATCTCCTTCTCTGTTGAGAGTTCCATACTCTTATTTCTACCCACTACCCACTCTTATACAGCAGAAAAATTAACATCTTCCTCGCTACAATGTCTAAAAAAATTTCAGAGCATAAAAGGACAAAAATGCAGCAGATCGATATGAACTCTCCCGAATTCCAGGCGGAGCTGGAGAAGACCTGGAAATTCGTCGAAAAGGTGGACAAGCAGTTCGGCTTCGTCCAGAATCCCGACAGCGAGATCAACGAAGGGGTCGCCATGGGGCTGGCCCGCAACAAGCTCATCTACGGCAAGCGCTACTGCCCCTGCTTCATGGTGATCGGCGAAACCCCTGAAGAGCGCAAAGCCGCCGACAACCGCATCTGCCCCTGCAAACCGGCCCTGGAAAAGGAGATCCCCGAAGACGGCGTCTGCCACTGCGGGATCTTCTGCACCCCCGAATACGCCGAAAAGAAACGCCTGGAAGAGTCCGCCGAAGAAGCGGCCCACCAGCACTCCCGGGGCCTAAGCCAAAAAGAGGCGGAGCTGCTTGTCGACAAAGAGCAGCTCGACGGCGACGAGCTGGAGTCGCTCCTGGAGGCGCGTGAGCTGGGGATGGTACGCTTCACCCTCGTGGACGTGCGGGAGCACATGGAGTACCAGATGGGCCACATCAAAGGCACCGACGAGCTCTGGCCCACCAGCCAGTTCTACGACTGGTTCGAAAAGATCCAGGGCCGCAAAGAGGAGCGCTTCATCCTCTACTGCCACACCGGCAGCCGCAGCTACCAGGTCCAGCACGTCATGAAGGCCCAGGGCTTCGCCCACGTGGGCAACCTCACCTACGGCATCATCAGCTACCCCGGCGAGATCGTCCGGGGTTGAGGCCGCTTGCCTTTTCGTGGGAGGGCAATTCCACGCTACACTTTCTCTTCTTATCCTCTCCTGACTTTCAAATTGAGTCTTTTCAATGAACCGAAAAATCCTTTCGTCATCCTGAGCTTGACTCAGGATCCAGGGCATAGGAGGCATATCAACCCCTGGATTCCGGGTCAAGCCCGGAATGACGTATTTTTTCCAAAAACCTTTTTTTGACAATCGGCTCAGATATTGATAGGAATAATCGAGCTATTCGGATCAGCATGTAGATGCCTTCTTTCCGAAAATATGCACTCAATCACGCCGACAGATCCAACGGGCTGATCACTTTGCCCTTGTTCAACTCCGCCACGACATGGGTATAGATCATCGTCGTTTCGACGGACTTGTGCCCCAGCAGTTCCTGGATGCTCCGCAGGTCGACACCGCTTTGCAAGAGGTGCGTCGCGTAGGAGTGCCGGAAGATATGGGGGCAGTTTAACGCCCTGATCGGCCGCGAGCCAGCTAAGAAAGGATTAGATCTCTTCTTTACCCATCGTCAAAGGATGACGTTTGTTGTGGAAGACAATGTAGCGTTTGATCCACCCGATATAGGAGCGTTCCGTTTTGAGGCTGTAGTGTTTGAGTCGGATTTTGTCCCTCACCTGATCCAAAAGCTTCTTTTTCCTGGGTTGCATGGTCTCCTCCAATAGCAGAACATTTTGTCATGCTATTGAAATATGGGCCGTTATCCGAACATTTGTGTTCAGATAACGGCTGTAGAGCCAATAGCACGACATTTTGGATAAGGGAATTCTGAAGGAAAACAGAGTAGAATGGGGCTAAATATGTCAGATTGTCATGTTTTTGTAAATAGCAGTATATTTTAAATGTTCTGCTATTTGGTGATTTTAGGGGTATTTGGTATAAAATGTTCACACAATAAATAGTTAGCAGAAAAAACAACCAAGATAAATGGAAACATTGTTCTCAAATAAGGAATGGGTTGGCGAATTCTTTTTGCCAGATCAGTTTGAAAGAAGATTTTTTGGCAAAATCACTTTTTCTCCAGAGAAAGGGGTTGTGCTTGCTTATCACATTGCCGGTCATGAGGTGCCTGCTGAATCAGATATTCTATATGGGATATTAGAGACTGGTGAAAAGTGCACCCTTGTTGGCAAGTTTTTACCTGCTCACTCAGGCTTTAGTGTAAAAAATGGCCTAAGCACCAGACATGGAAAAAATGGCTTTTATTTCTTGGTATTGGGCGAATTTCTTAACCATGAAGAGAAATTTTCTGAAATATCTTTTTCATTAACAGGCATGCAAGAATTCTTTTTCCCAAAAGGATATAAGGATTTAGTCAAGTATTCAGACAAGCCACTGTTTAGTGTTGAAACCGAATATGGGGAAATAGAGGTCGGAAATAATGCGAGTTTCGCTATGTTGGGGAAGGATATTACTTCACAAATATATAATAGAAATGACGAAGCGTTATCTAAACTCAAAAGTGCGTTTGAGAATATAAATAGTAAATATGAAAATTCCTTTTTTATGCTCAAAAAAGATATTTCGTACATGATCAAAATTAAAACCAATAATGAGTGTAGCATAGGTGAACTATACGAGCACATAATAGATATTAGTAATCTATTTGCAATTTTAATTTATGGGCCTGTTTATCCGGAAATGATTAAATTAAGACATGTTATAGACGGAGAACACCCTGCTATAAGCACAATATATCCATCGCTTGCACTAGAAACTAGAACATCAGAGATGTGTAAGATGGAGCGTTCTCATTTTCATATGCCTATCACAAAATCAAACATTAATCTTCCGGAAGTAATATTAAAATGGCTTAGTCAGCCCAAAGCATATTCCGCAATCGTATCTAGCTTACAAAACGAAACGGGATTTCGAAACGAACATTCACTGCATGGTGAACTAGTCCTGTATGCTACACAATTCGAATCAATTAGTTATTCTTACGGTGTGAGTAATTCGCATAAATATGAATATCCTGTCAATGAATACGCTACACAAAAAATAAAAGACAAACTAATAAGTATTTTTGCAAATGCTGGAGAGTCAAGTTTTGGCAAAGGGATTGGAAATCTCAGAAATGAAATCGCTCATGTAGGAAGACCAAGAGCCTTGCTGTCTGCTTTATCTATAGAGAAAATGGTAGATATTTCTCAATTGCTACAAATAACTATTATTGGCTATATTCTCCACACTCTTGGAGTGGAAAGGAGTGTGATCGAGGAGTATCAAAACAAGTTTACTCCGTAAGAAAACATTTGCTAACAATAGGATGCACCTGACCGCCATTCCGCTACGCTCCATGGCGGCAGGTGATCCATGTCGTTATACTTACAAAAGATATATGAATGGATGAAATAGAAAAAAGAAAAAAAGCAAGAGAATTTGCAAAGCAATCATTAAGTAAAAACAAACCTCTTGATTGGTTTGAAAAACTTTACATACAAGCAAAAGAGGGAATGGCAATTATTCCTTGGGCTGATTTTGAACCAAATCCTAATTTGGTAGAGTGGTTTGAAAAAAACAATTTTGAATCAAGAAATAAAACCGCATTAAAAATTGGTTGTGGTCTAGGAGATGATGCAGAGTTTTTATCTCAAAAAGGCTTCAGTGTTACTGCATTTGATATATCTAAAAGTGCTATTGAGTGGGCAAAAGAAAGGTTTAAAAATACAAAAGTCAATTACATAGTTGCAGACATGTTTAAAATAGAAGAAAGCTTAAAAAATACAAGATTTGATTTTGTTGTAGAGTCATATACACTCCAGGTTTTACCAAAAAAGTTGAGAAAAAAAGCCATTTCAATTATTGCAAATCTTGTAAAGAAAGATGGTATACTGCTTTTGATAACAAGAGCCAGAAATAAAAATGATGATGAAGGACAAATGCCTTGGCCTCTATTGAAAAAGGAAATTTTAGAATTTGAAAAACATCAACTTGAAATAGTCTCTTTTGAGGATTATTTTGACAATGAAGAACCAAAAGTTAGAAGATTTAGAGTCGTATTTAAAAAAGTATAACAAATCATTGGAGAGAAATATTTGACCCTATGGTTCAAATATTTCTCAACTCAGTCGTTATCACCCCTCAATATAAAAACCCAAACAACCATAACAATATGACATTGTCATACCCACTTTCGATATCGTCTATCGCCAGATAGACATCTTTCAAGCCGGCGATCTGCTTGGTATCTTTGGATTTGCCACCCACTTCCACGACGATAGAGCGACCATCAGCATCCCCCCCAACTTTTCTTTTTTGATATTTATTTGGATAAAATACTTTTAAGAGTTAAAAAACTCAATAGAGAAAGATCGCTTATCCATGTAGCCTGTTGTGACATAGAAAATAGATGAAAGATAGTACAAATGAAAAATATTATTTTGATCGTAATGGCTTTTTTGACGTTTTTTATTTTAGGCTGCGGTTCAGGCAGCAGCAATGGCACAAGGTCAGGCAAAAGCAGTGTCAAACTATTGCCGCCGGATGATGACAAAATCTACTTTGGAGCTTTCCCTGATTTTGGAGGATCGGAAGACCGCGTATCCACTAAAAAAATCAAAGACTTCGAAGCACTCGTCGATAAAAAAATCACTTGGGCATACTTTTCTCAAAACTGGTTTAACGGCATAAAATATCCGAAAGAAGCGATTCATGCAATCCGTAAAGCAGGATCCGTTCCTTTCGTCAGACTCATGCCAAGAAGCACGGATGAGCAAGACGGCGCGGAAGAAATTTTTACACTGCAAAGAATAATCGACGGCGAATTTGATGAATATCTAAAAAAGTGGGCAAGAGATGCGAAAGAGGACAACATACCCTTGCTTGTCGATTTTGCGGTTGAGGCGAATGGGGATTGGTTCGGATACAGTGGAATTTTCAATGGAGCGGATGTGACAGATGGCTACGGAGATCCGAATTATCCGGACGGCCCTGAGAGATTCAGAGATGCATACAGGCATATAATCGATATTTTCAAAAAAGAAGGGGCCAATCGCATCACTTGGTTTTATCATTTCAATTATGCTTCAGAACCGAATGAAGAGTGGAATAAAGCAAAGTATTATTATCCTGGGGATGACTATATCGATTGGATAGGTTTCAGCCTCTATGGTGCTCAGACAGTTGACGAAGAGTGGGATGAATTGAAATTTTCCACTCAACTAAAAAAACATATCAAAAACTATGCAGAACTCAATAGTACGAAACCGGTAGCACTTTTAGAGTTTGGAGTAACAGACAATCATCCGGGCGGCAGCAAAAGCGACTGGTTCAAAGATGCTTTCAAGACGATCCTGAACAATCCTTATATAAAATTTTCTGCAATATCCATTTGGCATGAGAATTGGAAAAATGAAGATGGCACGATGAGTACCCTGAGAGTCGATTCATCTAAAAAGTCATTGGAAACATTTAAAAAATTGATAAGTAATGAGAGATTTTTGTCTGTTGCACAATTCAAGGAGTTTTATTGATGCAATAAACGCACTCAACTTTGGAAGGCTTGGGTTCAAAGTAAAAGAATCGTGCGTATGGCGTAGATGGGTGAAAAAAAGACGGGTTAAAACAATATCAATTTCAATATCGTTGCCCCCGTGACGATAAGGAAAAAGACCCGCACGAACTTCACCTCCCTTTTGTGCACCAGCGTCGAGCCCAGAAACGCTCCGACGATCTGCCCCATCCCCATCACGACCCCCGCCACCCAGAGCACCAGCCCCGCGTAGATGAAGACCGCCAGGGAGACGATGTTGGAGGTGAAGTTGAAAAGCTTGGTCTGAGCTGTGG
>JALWNT010000062.1 GCA_027080995.1 Campylobacteraceae bacterium
CCGGGAGCATTTGCAGCGGCATTCATCGAGCCACTGGCGGGAGGAGCTCGCACGGAGTGAAACGCCGGAGTATCTCTACGACTACATTCTCCACGTTATCGAGCACGGCTCCGATCAATTCCACTTCTCCGGCGGAGTGATGGAAGGAGGATACGTCCCCAAAGATGCGGCCCCGGGCTTGGCCTGCTACGTGATGAAGCTGGGAGGCCACCGCTGCCCGCATCCCGCGTCGAAAGATGCGGCGATGTACTTCAGCAGCGTCTGCGCCGGATGCCACGGCAACGACGGCAAAGGCCTTCACGGCACCTACCCCGACCTTACCCGCCCCGTACTGTTGGGCATCGCCAAACGCCGGGAGTTTTTGCGGGAAAAGCTTCAAAGCCTTCAAAAAACGAAAAACGAATAACTACAAAAGATGTTTCCGGAGTGCTTTTTGCAAATCTTCGGGAGTATCGATGCCGAAACTCTCCGTTTGCACCTCTACCATCGCGATCTTGTAGCCGTGGGCCAGGATGCGTAGCTGCTCCAGCTTTTCGATCTGCTCCAGCTGTGTTTCGCTCAGGGTGCTGTAGCGGCTGAGTGTAGCCATCGTGAAACCGTAGATCCCCAGATGCCCTTTGTAGTCGTCGAAGTGATGATCGCGGGGGTAGGGGATCTTGGCGCGGGAGAAGTAGAGGGCCATATTCCGCTCGTCGGTGACCACCTTGACAAGATTGGGATCGTCGGCTTCGGGATTGCTGATGCGTTTGTAGGCGCTGGCGGCCAGAAAACCGGGCAGATTGGCCGAGCTTTTCGTCAGAGCGTAGACCGCTTCGACTACCTCCTTTTCGATGAAGGGTTCGTCCGCCTGGACGTTGAGAATGATCTCGTCTTCGGGCAGGTCGAGAATGCGGGCGGCTTCGTAGATACGCTCCGTTCCCGAGGCGTGATCGGCGGAGGTGAGAACGGCACGAAAACCGTACTCCTCGGCGAGGGCGGCGACTTCGGGAGCGTCGGTGGCGATGACGACCGTATCGAGCGCCGCGACTGCCTGGGCGGTGCGGATCACCATCGGGATCCCCTGGATCTCGGCCAGCACTTTGCTGGGAAAGCGGGTCGAACCGATTCGGGCGGGAATGAAGATCATAAAAGAAACCTTTTTCTTTTGATTATAAGGACCGACACTTAAACTTTATCCCTCTGGGCTATAATTCACTTTGAAATCTCCTTGGGTGTCAGGGAACTTTATCTGTAAACGGAAGGAAAGATATGCGTGCATTGTTGAGTGTCAGTGACAAAAGCGGAATTGTGGAGTTCGCCCGCGGATTGGTCGAACTGGGATGGGAGATCGTCTCGACGGGCGGGACCTATCGGACCTTGAGCGAAGCGGGACTGCCCGTCATCGAGATCGATGAGGTGACGAAATTTCCCGAGTGTTTCGACGGGCGGGTCAAGACCCTCAACCCCTACGTCCACGGCGGGATCCTCCATCGCCGGGATTTGGCTTCCCACCGGCAGCAGGCCGAGGAGCTGGGGATCACCGGCATCGATCTCGTCTGCGTCAATCTCTACCCCTTCAAGGCGACGATCGAACGCACCGACGACTTCGACGAAATCATCGAAAACATCGATATCGGAGGACCGACGATGGTTCGCTCCGCGGCCAAGAATTTCCGCGACGTACTCATCGTCACCGAAACGGAGGATTACGACGCCGTCCTCGAAGCGTTGAGAGAAGGCAAAGATGACGAAGCTTTCCGCAGAGACCTGATGATCAAAGCGTTCGAACATACCGCCGCGTACGATGCGATGATCGCCAACTATATGAACCAGCGCTTCCACGACGGTTTCGGGCGCTATCAGTTTCTCTCGGGCAAAAAGGTCTTTGATACCCGCTACGGAGAAAACCCCCATCAGCAAGGAGCGCTCTACGAATTCGGCGACTTTTTCAGCCGCCACTTCCATACGCTCAAAGGGGAGGCGAGCTTCAACAACCTCACCGACATCAACGGGGCGGTGAAGATCGCGGCCGCCTTCGGTGACGAACCCGCCGTCTGCATCGTCAAGCACGGCAACCCCTGCGGCTTCGCCATCAAGGAGAATCTGCTGGAGAGTTATACCGAAGCGCTCAAATGCGATCCCGTCAGTGCCTTCGGCGGCGTCGTGGCGGTCAACGGTATCGTGGACGAAGCTTTGGCCAAGAAGATGAACGAAATTTTCCTCGAAGTGATCATCGCCGGAGATTTTACCCCCGAAGCGGTCGAGGTCTTCGCCGCCAAAAAGCGGATCAAACTCTTCGCCCAAAAGAGCGAGCGGCTTCTCCTCGCCGGAGATCGGACGGATTTCAAGCACATCGACGGCGGTTTCGTCTACCAGACGGCCGACTGCATCTGCGACAACGAAGTGAAACAGGCCAAACAGGTCAGCAAAAGCGCCGCGACGGAGCAGGAGATGAAAGACCTGGAGATCGCCTGGAAGGTCGCGGGCTTGACCAAATCCAATTGCGTCGTCTACGTCAAGGATTCGGCGATGGTGGCAGTGGGAATGGGGATGACTTCCCGGGTCGACGCGGCTCAATGCGCGCTGAAAAAAGCGAAAGAGATGGGTCTGGATGTCCGCGGAGCGGCGATGGCCAGCGAAGCTTTTTTCCCCTTCCGTGACAGCATCGATGCCGCCGCCGAAGCCGGAGTACGGGCGGTCATCGAGCCGGGCGGAAGCATCCGGGACGAGGAGGTGATCGCCGCGGCGGACGAGCACGGCATCGCGCTCTACTTTACCGGAGTCCGCCACTTCCTGCATTGAGTGAGTTTATCAGAGAGATTTGATTGACATAGACTAAAGGTTTTTGATATAATTTACGAAAATATTGTTTGGACGGCAGTGGGTCGTCCATAAGGAGCAGGAAGAATGGCCAAGAGTCTATACGAAACATTGGGAGTAAGCGAAAACGCCACTCCCGAAGAGATCAAAAAAGCTTATCGCAAACTGGCAAGAAAATACCATCCCGACATCAACAAAGATCCCGAAGCCCAGGAGAAGTTCAAAGAGATCAACGCCGCTTACGAAGTGCTCAGCGATCCCGAAAAGAAAGCGAAGTACGATCAATTCGGCGATCAAATGTTCGGCGGACAGAACTTCAGCGATTTTGCCCGCAGTCAGGGCGGAGACGTGGATCTCGAAGAGATTCTGCGCGCGATGTTCGGCGGCGGGGGCGGCTTCGGCGGCTTCGGAGGTTTCAGCGGCGGCGGAGGCTTCGGCGGAAGCAGTCGGCGCAGCAGCGGATTCGGAGGTTTCGGGGGAGGCTATCAGGCCCCCGATCTCGACACCCGGGCGCGCATCACCGTCCCTTTTACCGTCTCCGTACTCGGCGGCAAGCACCACGTCACCACGAGCGAAGGGGAGAGCTTCGACATCAAAATTCCCGCCGGTATCAAGAGCGGCGAAACCCTGCGGGTGCGCGGCAAAGGGCGCAGCCATCAGGGGCAGCGCGGCGATCTGCTCATCACCGTGGATGTCGCCCCCTCGACCGAATACGAGCGCAAGGGCAACGATCTCTACAAAACGATCGACGTTCCTCTCAAATACGCTCTCTTCGGCGGGAAGATCAAAGTCCAGACTCCCGAAAAAGAGGTGACGCTCAAAATACCGAAAAACACGAAAAACGGGCAGAAATTCCGCCTCAAAGGCAAAGGATTCCCTGATCGGAAAACGGGAACGAAGGGCGATCTCTATCTGATCGCCAACGTCGTGCTGCCCGATGTCGATTCTCTGCCCGAGGATCTGCGCAAACTCTGCGAAGAGAAGCTCCC
>JALWNT010000063.1 GCA_027080995.1 Campylobacteraceae bacterium
TTTGCCAAGAGGGGAGCGGCACAATCTGAAAAGAACAGGGCTGAGGCGTATCTGAAGAAAATTTCTCCCAAAATAACGGAGGAGTTCCTGCTGCATCGTTACGGTACGGAATGGATCCTCCTGGTGAAGCTGGCGACTGAGGATGTGAAATCTTTGGAGGGGGTCATCTTGCCGTTGGCGCATCGTTATCCGAAATTGCTGGTGACGCGTTCGAACGGCGAAGTTCTTGAGAAAAAAGAAAAGATGGCAGCAGAAGGTGAGGCTTCTGGTGTTTTACGGACGGCATTTTTCGTGGGAATCGCAGGAATGGTTTTGCTCATACTGGTCTGGTTCGCCATGAGGATTCATCGTCTCGGAAATATCCGGAAAAAAGCAGGAAAAATGGAGAAGCGTTTCGAAGATATCAGGAGGAGACTGGATGAAGAATAAACGCGATTGGAAAAGATCTTTGCGCCGGGTATTCCCGTTGGCGGCAGGAGTGGTTCTGACGGTGACGATCGGAAGAGCGGAGACGATTTTTTTGCTGAAGTCATCTGCCTCCGTTCAGCCGCTCAAAAGTGAGGAGATGACGTTGCGGCGTAAGATCCGAGGAGATGAGGGTCTCGCCGATCTTGCGAAACGACTCGGATTTTCGTTGGGAATTCGTCAAATAGGAGGGGAATATTATCTGGTCGGCGGTCCCGTTCCCGACGGTTTCGAGACGGCACTTTTTGCTTGGAAACTGCGTGCACTCTCACCCGGAACGATCGCCTTGACGCTCCCGGCTTCTCCCACGCAGATCACTCCTCGCTCTTCTTCCGTCGCCTTTTCGTCGGATGAGGAGCTTCCACAGCTCTGGATCGCACTTTTTGCTTTGGCGTTGATCGGAGTACTGGGACTCTACGTCTCGTCCCAACAGTTACGAAAACTTCAGGAACGTTTCGAACGGATGAAGAGGAGCCAGGAAGAGATAGAGAAGCAGCTCAGCGGTTTTCTGACGACAGTGAGTGAAGAGATTTACAGTATGAGCAAAGAGGCCAATACCCAACTGGGAAAACTGGTCCGGAAGAAAAGGAGTGAATCACTGGATGATAATCTCAAACAGGTGATGCAGATCGAAAACAAAATCCTCGACAATTCGATGCACCTTCTCAATTTCCTGCGTCTCAAAGCGCACAAAATCACATTGCGTGAAGAGCCTTTCGATCTGAACACGATGCTGGGAGATGTCCTGACAGCTCTGCGTGAGAGAATCGCCCCGAGCGACAAGGAGCTGATCTTTGATCTCGAGCGGGATCTTCCGCGAAAAGTGAAGGGGGATTTTTCCCACAGTATTGAAGTTCTTAGCAATTTGTTGGAAGAGGCGCTTGTGAATACTCGGGGTGAGGACGTCCAACTCTCCCTTTCGGCGTTTCGTCCCTATACGGAGCAGGGGGAGCTGCGTTTTCGGATCGCGTATCTGGCGGCGGAAGATGACGCATTCGATCCTGAGACTTTTTTCGTCCCGCAACGCGACGAAGAGACGGGAGAGTATCGCAATATGGGGCTTTATGTCGCTAAGGAATTGAGTGAGCTGATGGGCGGGACTCTCCGGGCAGGATCGGCGGCGGGAGGCCATCTGCGTCTGCTCGATCTGATGCTTCCGCTCGCTTCGGCGGAAAAGGAGGGTGAGCAGCGACGTTACCGTTTGCCTGAGCGGGAGTTGACCCGTAAAGAGATCCTCGTTGTCACCCACAATGAGATTACATCGGAAGCATTGCGCAAACTTTTTGCCTATTATCGGCATCGTGTGACGCTTATGAATCTTGCGCACTTCGAGTCGAAGCGCCCTTCTCTGAAGCGTTTCGATCTTGTCATTCTCGATGAGATACTCATCGATGATCTCTTCGTGGAGTATGTCCGCACGCTCCAGAAGGAACGCGATGTGCGTATCGTAGCCCTGCACAACCTCTTTCAGCCGCCGCGTTTGCTTCCCGAAGATGTTATCAGTGCCATCCTAGGCAAACCGGCCACGCTTCTGGATGTCTATAACCTCATTGTTGATCTCTACGCCCCCAGAAAACCAGTAAAAAACGAAGAATCGGATTTGGAAGAGGAAGGGGTTCCAAGCCGAACCTTTCATGCGGATTTTCCTGCGCAGGAGGGGGTGACTCTGAAGGATTTTCGGCATTTTGCCGGAATGCGTCTGCTTATTGTGGAAGACAATCCTCTCAATCTCAAAATGATTTTGAAGGTCTTAGAAGGGTCGGGAATCAGAATTGAAACGGCGGAAAACGGGTTGAAAGCGGTGGAGAGTGTCGAACGACATTCCGCAGGGAGTTTCGATCTGGTTTTGATGGACATCAACATGCCGGTCATGGATGGATATCAAGCGACCCGTCTCATCCGTCAATCACGTTCGGGGGCCAAGCTGCCGATCGTCGCACTCTCGGCACTCAACCTGGAGAACGAAATTCAGCGAATGCGTGAAGCGGGAATGGACGGATATCTGCCCAAACCCATCGACCTGGGTAAACTCTATACGGCTTTCGCGACTTATCTCGAAGCAAAAAAGGTTCCTCTCGCCTTGGAAGAGGAGAAAAAGAGTCAAACTCCCGTCAGCTATCATACGATCGATTACAAAAAGGCATTGCAGTATTGCAGCGGAAACGTAACGCTTCTCGAAGAGATTTTGGAGAGTTTCGTCGATGCCTACGGCGAGAGCGATCGAAATCTTCGCCGTTTACTTCAGCGACGGGAATACGAAGAGATGCGCAAAGTGCTGCTCGATCTCCTCGGAATCAGCGGCACCATCGCCGCGGAGGATCTTCATAAGCGCGTCAAAGCCTTCTATCGAGACATCCTACTGCACCGTTTCGACGATCTTCCCCAGCGTCTGGAAGAGTACTCCTCGGCGCTGAAAGCACTCTGCGAAGAGATCAGGCAGAAGCGCTCGTAGAGGAGGGGAAGAGAAAATTCTCTTGCTTCCACACTTCGCTAGAGAGAGGGCGAAAAAGGTGGGTGATTTTCCACTCTCCGCGATCGTACTCGAGGAGGGCACATTCACACTGTCCGCTCTCCCGACCGCACAGCTCTCCCGGGTTGAGGTAGAGGCTCGATCCCTTGAACTCACAGGCGAAACGATGAGTATGTCCGTAGACGATGAGATCGGTGTCTGGGGTGAGGTAGTAGGGCAGGTGCATCAATTTGACCGTCAGCGCATCGATTTTCAGATACCAGGGCTCTTTCTTGATACGGTAAAAGGAAGCGAGAGGGAGCAAAGATCGGTCATTGTTGCCGAAGACCGCGGCATAGGGAAGCCCTGTCTCCTCCAGTTGACGCAGGTTCTCTTCGATGCAGAAATCTCCCGCGTGAAGCAGTGTACAAGCTCCCTCTTGTAAAAGTTTTTCCAACGCACTTTTTTGCAAATCGCTGCGGCGGTGGGGATCGGAGAGGATGCCGATTTTCAGATTCATTTGCAGAGGTTTGCCGACTACAATCCCATTTTCCCGGGATTGAGAATGCCGTTGGGATCGAACGCGTGTTTGATCCGGCGAAAGAGTTCCATCTCCGCCGGTGTGAAGGCGAGGGTCATGAATTCGGCTTTGCTCAGGCCGATGCCATGTTCACCGCTGAGGGTACCGCCCATCTCCACTACCAGTTCGAAGATTTCGCGAATCGCTTTGTGCCCCTTTTCCAGCTCTTCGGGATCACTGCCGTCGACCATGACGTTGACGTGGATGTTTCCGTCGCCGGCATGGCCGAAGCAGGGGACGACCAATCCGTACTTCTCCCCGATCGCGTAGATCCGCTCCAGAGCTTCGGGCAGCAAGCTACGCGGGACGGAGATATCTTCGTTGAGTTTTTTGCTTCCGTACATCGTGATGGAGGGCGAGGCTCCTCGGCGTCCTTTCCAGATCCGTTCGCGCTCCTCGGTGCTCTCGGCCACGCGGAACTCCTGCGCGCCGTTCTCTTTGAAAGAGCGCTCCAGGACTTCGAGCTGGAACTCGATCTCTTCGGGGACGTTGCCGTCGACGTCACCGATGAGCAGAGCTCCCGCCTCCTCGGGGAGTTCGATGCCCAGTTTCTCTTTGACGGCCCGTACGACCAGCGCATCGAGAAACTCCATCGCGACGGGGTTGGCCCCTTCGGCGAGGGATTTGAAGACCGCGTTCATCGCCGCCTTGACGTCGGGAAAGATTCCCATGTAGGATTTGACGTAGCGGGGTTTGGGAATCAGCTTGAGGGTCAATTCCGTCAAAACGGCCAGGGTGCCTTCACTGGCGGTCAAGATCCCGGCGATGTTGTAGCCCGCGACATCCTTGATGGTTCGTTTGCCGGCGCGGATCACGTCGCCGTTGGGCAGGACCGCCCGCAGCGCCATCACGTAATCCTTGGTCAATCCGTATTTGGCCGCCCGCATTCCTCCCGCGTTTTCACTGACATTGCCGCCGAGCGTGGAGTACTCTTCGCTGGCGGGATCGGGAGGATAGAAGAGCCCCATCGCTTCGACGCGGCGTTGGAGATCCTTGTTGATGACGCCGGGCTGGACGATGGCGAGCATGTTCTCCCGGTCGATTTCGAGGATTTTGTTCATGTGCTTTTCGAAGCCCAGGACGATGCCGCCGCTGGCGGGGAGGGCTCCGCCGGTAAACCCGCTGCCGGCGCCCCGGGGGACGATGGGGATGCGATGGTGGTTGCAATAGGTCAGGATCCGGCTGACATCCTCTTCGTCGCGCGGGAAGACGACGGCATCGGGTTCGTAATGGGTCCGTGTGGCGTCGTAGCTGTAGGCCCGTCGGTGGGCTTGGTCGCTTCGGACGTTTTCTTCGCCCACGAGTTCACGCAGACCTGCAAGCAGCTGATCGTCGATCATTTGATCCTCCCGACACTCTGATAGTAGTCTCCCTCGCTCTTGCCGCCCAAGAATCCGCCCCGCACGCCGCTGAAGCGGGTGTAGAAGGGGTATCGGGTCTCCTGCCCCAGCGGATGGAAAGATCGGCTGGCCACGATCCGGGAGCTGATGGGATCGAAAAGGATCGCTCGATCCTTCTGGACGATGTAGACGAGACCGACCTGGGCTTCCCGGGCGAAGCCGGCCAGATTGGAGGCGTCGGGTGCGCTGTCGCCTTCTCGGGAGAGGTAGGCGGCGTAGAGATCGGGATGGATGAAAAACCGGCCGCCGCCCCGGGTGATCGCCCGATAGGTTTCGGCATTGGGTGCTAGGACCAAGACATTGTTGTAGAGGTATCCGCCGATCACTTTATCACCGGGACGTGCGACCTGTTTGGGAGTGGGAAGACCTTTGTGGTCGAGGAGGTCGCCTTTGCGTACCGTCGCCTTCCCCGGCGATGTCTGCACCAGGATTCCGGTGATCGCCTGCAGCCCTTTGCCGAAATCGTGCACGACGATTCCGCTCATCCCGTTGACGGGCAGCGGCTTGGAGAGGGTGATTTGATCTCCATCCACGGCGCTGACGCTGCTGTGGACGGTGGGGGGATAAAATCCCGCCCACGCGCTCATCAGACACAGGTTCAAAATCAATGCAAATCTTTTTAACATCTTTTTTCCTTTTGCTTAGGCTAATGACATCTTTCTCTTTGAGAGACGATTATACTTTCTCTATTTTGAAAGACTGATGAGGGAGAGGGTAAACGGTCGCTTGGTTATAATTCCCGCCAAAAAGCGCACAGAGAGACGGAGAGAACGGTGAAGAGATTCTGGGTGGTGTTTCTGGTGACAAGCATGGTGCTTTGGGGTGCCGAAGTCCATCGCAGTCAGTGGAAGAGTGGAGAAACCTTTTCCGAATATCTCCAACGGTACGGAATTTCCCAGGATCTGCTCAAGAGCATTAGCGACGACGACAGCAAATACCTCTCCGAGATCCAAGGGGGAGAACCTTTCTACGAGATGCTTGAGGGATCGACGTTGATCGACGCGCTGATCCCCATCGGAGAGGAGATGCAGATCGAGCTCTCCCGGGATCTGCGCAACGGCCGGTATCGCTTCGACATCGTTCCCATCGTCTACAGAAAAGTCGAGGATGAAGTCCTGGTACGCATCGAAAAAAACTGCTACAGCGACATCGATCGCCTTACCCGCAATCCCCGTTTGGGATTTCTTCTGAAGCGGCTCTACAAAGGTTCGGTGGATTTCCGAAAATTTCGGGCGGGGGATAAAATCGCTTTCGTTTACGATCAAAAGAGTCGTCTGGGGCAACCCTGGGGGCCCCCTCATATCCGGGGTGCCGTCGTCGAGGGGCGGCGGGGTAAACCCCGCTTTATCTTTGTCGACGAAGAGGGAAACGCCTGGGGGGATATCCGCAAAACCGTCCGAAAGACGAAAACCGCCAAAAAACGGGTAGAGTACAGCACGACCCGGACGATCCGCATCCGGCAGCGGGGGTCGAGCCGCTTCGTCAGGCCTATCCCCGGAGCGCGGATCACCTCCCGTTTCTCCTACAAGCGATGGCATCCGATTCTGCACCGCTATCGTCCCCATCTCGGTATTGATTTTGGAGCCCGTCGGGGGACCCCGATCCATGCCACGGGAAGCGGGCGGGTGATTTACGCGGGATGGATGCGCGGATACGGCAAAGTGGTCAAGATCGATCACGGTCACGGCTACGTCTCTCTCTACGCGCATCAAAGCCGGTTGAAGGTTCGAAGGGGAAGCTATGTCAAGCGGGGAGAGGTGATCGGTTATGTCGGAAGTACAGGGCGAAGCACCGGGCCCCATCTACATTTCGGTCTCTATCGCCACGGTCGGGCTATCGATCCGCTGAAAGTTCTGGGACGAAACTCGGGACCTCATTATGTGACCCGCAGAATCACCACACACCATACAAAGTTGCAAAGCTACACCAAAGTCACGAAACACACCGTGCCGATCAAAGGGGCGGCGGCGATGAAAAAACGTCTCGAAAAGCTTTTGGAAGGTTCAAAACCTCAAGCTTTTCGCTGGGAGACAATCGCCGCGAATTTGATCCACGTGGAGGATCGTAATGCTTCGGCAAGGGAGGAGAATCTGACACATCGGCAATAAGAGGGGGATCATCTCATGAAAATACGAATTGAAAATTTTCGTCTGGAGCCTCTGGAGGCTGGGCGCTACATTCACCCCTGTCTCGCTCGATTTCGCATGGACGGTGAGCAGAAGAGCTGGGAAGTGCTTCGTTCACGTGACAGTGTGGCGATACTGCTTTGGCATCGGGAGCGGGAACGTTTCATCTTGGTCCGTCAGTTTCGTCCGCCGGTCTATCTGAGCAACGGAGAGGGGATGACGGTTGAACTCTGTGCCGGTCTGCTGGATAAACCGGAGCTGAGCCCCGAAGAGGTGGCACGCGAAGAGATCGAAGAGGAGTGCGGCTATCGTGTCGCCTCCGAAGATCTGCAGCGGATCACTTCCTTTTATACCTCGGTCGGACATTCGGGAAGTCGGCAAATCCTCTACTATGCGGAAGTGACGGAAGCGATGCGTACCGGACCGGGAGGAGGCGTCCCCGGAGAGGAGAAGATCGAAGTCGTTGAGTATACCCTCCAGGAGGCACGCAGTCTCGCGGAGGATGAAACGATCGCCCGGACCCCCGGACTGCTCTACGCATTGTGTTGGTGGGAAAAGAACAGAGGCGATGGGAGATGAGAATTGAACCCAAATTCTACTGCATAAAATGGGTTGAAGTAATCTCCGCGAACGAGGAGCGAAAAGCGAACGACGAAGAACGAAGCTACTGATCCTCTTTCGCCTGGGTGTAGCTGGCGTAGTAGGTGCTGCCGTCGCTGAAGGTGTTGACGGTGAGTTTGGAGAATTGGTCGAGGTAATCCCAAAACTCCTTTTTGATCGCTTCGTCAACCCCTTCGACTTCGTCGAGGGCGTCGCGCATCGTCCCGAGCCACTCGACGCGGGCCTTTTCGTTAATGGAAAATTCGTCGTGAAGACGGATCATATACTCGTTGAGGTCCATGCTCTGTGCTTCATCTTCGTAGACCTTCGGGCCGCCGCAAATCTGGATGAAAAATTTTGAATTTTTCTCCTTGACCTTTTCGAACTCCTCTTCGTCCTGGGGGAAAAAGTGGGCGATGTCGCTCTCGTAGATTTTGTCGTAGAAGTTGTACATCAGTTTGCGCATCCCCTCTTCGCCTCCGATCGCTTCGTAGAAGCGTTTGCTCGGGTTTTTGAAGCGGACCGTTTCGCCTTTTTCGACAGGGCTGATTTCCAGTGCCATAGTTTTCCTTCGTATTTTAATTAGGAGTAATATTATCCTATTTAGAGTGAAAGCGCTTGACCGGGATCAAGTTGCAAGCCTTTCGCTATAATTCCGCCAGTGAGTTTCCCAGTGAGTTTCAATGAAAAAAGGAGAAAAAATGTGCATTTTCTGCAAAATCGTCGCGGGAGAGATCCCCAACAATACCGTCCACGAGAACGAAGAGTTTCTGGCTTTTCACGATCTCTATCCCAAGGCACCGATCCACGTTCTTGTCATTCCCAAGAAGCATATCTGCTGTTTCCAGGAGGTGGATGCCGAGACGATGGCGAAGATGACGCCCTTTATCCAGGAGGTTACCCGCAAGCTCGGCATCGATCAGAGCGGTTACCGCCTCATCGTCAACAACGGTGAAGACGGCGGGCAGGAGATCCACCACCTGCACGTCCATATCCTCGGCGGCGGCAAGCTGCGCTGGGACCATCAGCACGAGGATGCCCGCAAAAACATTTGACCGCTTGCCCCGTAGGGGCTCCGACGCAATCAGCGACTGCCAAAGCTGCCGGATGAAACCGGCGAAATGATCAAAAAAACCCGTTATACCGTCTCCGGGAGAGAGGGAGAACTTCGTTCAAAACCCGTCCCCCAGCGATTTTTCGCTAAAATCCCCACATTTCATCATCAGTGAGGTAACGGATTGGAAAATCTCGAAGAAAAGATAGCGGGGGCGTCGTCCCTCGAGGATCTGGAGAAGGTCCGGATCGAAATCTTCGGCAAAAAGGGAGCCCTGGCGGCGGAATTCGCCAAGCTCAAGGATGTGCCCGGGCCGGAGAAAAAAGCGTTCGCCGAAGGGTTGAACCGGCGCAAAGCTCAGCTGCAGGCGCTCTTCGACGCCCGCAAAGAGAAGCTCGCGGCCGAAGCGCTGGAGCGGACGATGCGCTCCGAAGCGCTTGATGTGAGTCTCTATTCGGGCCTGGGTGAGAAGGGAGCTCTGCATCCGGTCCGTGAGACGATGGATCGGATCATCGACTATTTCGTAGCGCTCAACTTCGCCGTTGAGAGCGGGCCGATGGTGGAGGACGATTTTCACAATTTCGAAGCGCTTAACCTCCCCAAGCATCACCCCGCCCGGGATATGCAGGACACCTTCTACTTCGCCGACGGCACCCTGCTGCGTACCCACACGTCTCCGGTGCAGATCCGGACGATGCTGCGCCAGAAGCCGCCGATTCGGATGATCGCTCCGGGAGCGGTCTTTCGCCGCGATTACGACCTGACGCATACCCCGATGTTCCATCAGGTGGAGGGATTGGTCGTAGAAGAGGGCGACCGGGTGAGCTTCGCCAACCTCAAATGGATCCTCACCGACTTTCTGCACGAAATGTTCGGGGAGGTCGAGGTGCGCTTTCGCCCCAGCTTCTTCCCTTTTACGGAGCCCTCCGCGGAGGTGGACATCAGCTGCATCTTCTGCGGCGGCGAAGGGTGCCGGGTCTGTTCGCGCACCGGCTGGCTGGAGGTCCTCGGCTGCGGGGTCGTGGATCCCAACGTCTTCAAAGCGGTAGGCTACGAAGGGGTCAGCGGCTACGCCTTCGGACTCGGAGTGGAGCGTTTCGCGATGCTCCTGCACCGCATTCCCGATCTGCGCTCTCTTTTCGAGGGTGACATTCGACTATTGGAGCAATTCAGATGATCGTCACACGCAGCTGGCTGGAGGAGTACATCGATCTCTCCGGCATCGACAACGACCGGCTCTACGAAACTTTCAACTCCATCGGCCTCGAAGTGGATCGGCTGGAGCCCGTGGTCCTTCCCCCCAAAGTGGTGGTCGGAAAGATTCTGGAGTGCGGCAAGCATCCCGACGCGGACAAACTCAACGTCTGCCGGGTCGATACCGGGGACGCAGAGCGGCAGATCGTCTGCGGCGCCGCCAACGTCCGGGAAGCCGAGTATGTGGCCGTGGCTCTGCCCGGCGCCGTGCTGCCCGGTGATTTCGCGATCAAACCCGCCAAGCTTCGCGGGGTCGAAAGTCTGGGAATGATCTGCTCCATGGGGGAGCTGGGGTTGCCCGAGAGCGGCCCGGGGATTTGGATCCTCGACGAGAGCCTCGGAGAGATGGTCCCCGGCCGTGAACTGGCGGACTACGCAAAGATCGCCGATACGGTCATCGAGCTGGAGTTGACCGCCAACCGGGGGGATTGTCTGAGTGTCCACGGGGTGGCCCGGGATCTCTCGGCGGCGTTCGAGCGTCCGCTGCGACACGTGGAGGTCAAGCCGCGCCTGACGAGCAAACGCGGCATCGCCCGCAGTGTCGATCTGCATACCCACGGGGTGATCGACGCCGATCTGCTCTATGTGCTGGCGGAGAACGAAAAAGTCGCCGCCGACGCGCTGATCCGCCTGCGTCTGGCGCTGGTGGATGCTTACCGTGAAGAGGCTCTCGAGGCACTATTGGCCTACGCGACGCATGCGACGGGAGTGATCCTGCGCGCTTACGATGTGGAGAAACTTCGAAGCGGAGGGGGGCCTCTGCCGTTGCAGATCGAGGAGAAAGAGAGAGGTTTCGTCGCCGTCCGCACCGGCGAGACGGAACTCTCCATCGTCGGGGTACGCCAAAACGAAGAGAGCCGGGCGACGGCCGAGAGTCGGGAGATCCTCTTCGAAGCCTCCTACATCGATCCGGAGGTCCTGGTCCCGATGGTGGCGCGAAGCGGGCTTCAGACCGACGCGCTCTACTATCGCAGTTCCCGGGGCAGCGAGCCCGATCTCGATTTCGGGATGGGGGCTCTCTTTGCCGCCTGCGACGCAAAAGGGGAGTGTCGGTTCAGTGAAGCGGAGCTGCGCATCGAAGCGGAGCAGGAGCGCCGCAGCGTGCCCGTCGATCTGAAAAAGCTCGATGCGATCATCGGGCAGCATATCCCCGCGGGCAAAGTCTATACGATCTTGGAGAAGCTCGGCTTCACGGTGCATAAAGCTTCCGAGGGGGTTTTCGGAGCCGTCGTGCCCCCCTGGCGCCACGACATCTCCAACCTCCAGGATATCGCCGAAGAGATTCTGCGCATCGTAGGGATCAACCGCATCGATGCGAAGCCGCTGCAGCTGACCGAACGCAACCGCCTGACGGAGACGACCCGTCGATATCGTCTCCGGCGGGATCTGCGCGAGCGGGCCGTGGCCGCGGGCTATTTCGAGGCGGTCACCTACGCCTTCTCCGAAAAGGCGACGCTGGAGCGCTACGGATTTCCGCTCTTGGATGAGAGCGTCGAGCTGGTCAACCCCATCGTCGAGGAGCTCAATACCCTGCGCAGTACATTGACGGTCAACCTCCTGGAGGCGGCGCGACGCAATCTCAGCTACGGCAAGCGGCGGATTCCTCTCTTTGAGATCGGTTCGGTTTTCGACCGTGAGCGTAACGAACACGAGAAATTCACTCTGCTTTGGAGCGGGGATGCCGAAGAGCCGAGCGTCGTCAATCACGGCAAGCCGCCCCGCATCGATTTCGCCCGTTTCGTCCGGACGCTGGGGGAGATCCTCGGAGAATTTACCCTGGGGCCCTGCCGGGAGACGAACGGTCTGATCCATCCCTATCAGTCTGCGACGCTCTACCTCGGCGATCGGCCGGCGGGATGGCTGAGCAAACTGCATCCCGAAGCGGCGGAAGCTTTCGGCCTGGAGGAGAGTTATCTGGCGGAGCTGGATTTCGAAGTCCTGATTCCTCCGCATCGCAACGCCGAAGCGATCTCCAATTTCCAGGGAACCTACAAAGATCTCAGCCTTTTGGTGGAGAAGGAGCTTCCCTACGCCCGGATGGCCGAAATCCTCGAGGCGCTGGATCTGCCGCTGCTGCAGCGCTTCTTCCCTGTCGACCTCTACGAAGATGAGAGTCTGGGGGAGCGCAAGAGTGTCACGCTGCGCTTCTTCCTCCAATCCTCCGAAGGAACCCTCTCCGAGGAGGCGATCGAAGAGACGATGGAGACGATCCTCTCCAGCCTTGTCGAAGGGTGCGGGGCCCGCCTGCGATGAAAACGGTCCGCATCGCTCCGGCTCCGAGTGCTTTCGAGATCGACTGCGACCGCATCGCCGCGGACAAATCGATCTCCCACCGCTGCGCCATCTTCGCGCTGCTGAGTGATCGCCCCTCGACGATCGACAATTTTCTTCGGGCCGAAGATACCCTCGCTTCTCTCTCCATCGCCGAGCAGTTGGGTGCAACGGCCGAATGGAGCGAAAAGGGCGTGTTGACGATCACTCCTCCCGCGCGCCTGCGTGAACCCGACGATGTCCTCGACTGCGGCAACGCCGGGACGGGAATGCGCCTCTACTGCGGCTTTTTGGCGGGAGTGGAGGGGAGTTTCGTCCTCACCGGAGACCGCTACCTGCGGGCCCGTCCGATGAAACGCGTCACCGGGCCTCTGCAGAGTGTGGGAGCGAAACTCGACGGACGAGAAGAGGGCAATCTCGCCCCTTTGCACATCCGGGGCGGTAAGCTCAAAGCCTTCCGCTACGCTTCTCCCGTCGATTCGGCGCAGGTCAAATCGGCGATGATTTTGGCCGCACTGCGGGGGGACGGGCGCAGCTATTACCGCGAATCCTTCCTCAGCCGGGATCACAGTGAGAGGATGCTGCACGGAATGGGGGCGAAGATTGGGCGCGACACCGAAGGGTGGATCACGATCGATCCGATGGAAGGACCGCTCAAGCCGCTGAAGCTTCGGGTGCCCGCCGACCCCTCCAGCGCCTTTTTCTTCGCGGTGGCGGCGGCGATTCTGCCCGGTTCACGGGTCAAATTCGAGGGGATCAGTCTCAACCCGACCCGCATCGAAGCCTTTCGGGTTCTGAAGAGTATGGGTGCGGCGATCGAGTATCGGATCCGCCAGGACCTCTACGAACCGATCGGTGAAATCACGGTGCGCTACAACGGGCGGCTCGGGGCCGTGGAGGTGGCCGAGCGCATCGCTTGGCTCATCGACGAGCTGCCGGCGCTGGCCGTGGCGATGGCGACGGCCGAAGGGGTCAGCCGGGTCCGTAACGCCGCCGAACTTCGGGTCAAAGAGAGCGACCGCATCGCCTCGACGCTCCGGGCGCTGGAGGCGTGCGGGATCGAGACGGAGGAGTACGACGACGGGTATGCGGTGCACGGGGGGACGCTGCATTCCGCCGTCATCGACAGCCACGGTGACCACCGGATCGCGATGAGTTTCGCCGTCGCGGGACTGCTCTGCGGGATGGAGATCGTCGATACCGACTGCGTCGCCACCTCCTTCCCGAACTTTTTCGACATCCTTTCACAGATTACGGAGGTTCACACCCTATGAAAATCAAACTCGCCTCCTCCTACGGGTTCTGTTACGGGGTCAAGCGGGCGATTCGCATCGCCGAAGAGCACCCAGGCAGCTCCACCTACGGTCCGTTGATCCACAACAAAGATGAAATCGCCCGCCTCAAAGAGCGGTACGACATCGGTCTGATCGAGAGTTTCGAAGAGGCGGAGAAGACCGATTCCATCGTCATCCGAACCCACGGCATCCCGAAAAACGAGCTCAAAAAGCTCAAAGCCGAAGGCAAAAAGATCGTCAACGCCACCTGCCCTTATGTCACTACCCCTCAACAGATCGTCGAACAGATGAGCCGGGAAGGCTACAGCATCGTGATCTTCGGCGACCAGAACCATCCCGAGATCAAAGGGGTGGTCAGTTACGCCGAGGATCCCCGCGACGCTTTCGTCGTTCTCGATCCCGAAGATTTGGACGAACTTCCGCTCAAATCCAAAGTGGCCGTCGTTGCCCAGACGACCCGCAAACCGGAGGACTTTCTCAAGATCGTCGGGGCGTTGACGCTGCGCTCGAAAGAGGTGCGGGTCTTCAACACCATCTGCAACGCCACCTTCGAAAATCAGGACGCAGCCGCCGAACTGGCCAGAGAGGCCGACGTGATGATTGTCATCGGGGGCAAGCACTCCTCCAACACCAAACAGCTCCATTCCATCTGCAAAAACTATTGCGATGAGAGCTATCTGATCGAAAATGAAAAAGAGCTCGATCCCACTTGGTTCAAGGGCAAGGAGCTCTGCGGGATCAGCGCCGGGGCTTCCACCCCCGACTGGATCGTCCAAAACGTCATCGATCGGATCGAAGCAATCGTGCGAGACGATGTCTCTAGTGAGGAGTGAGGAGTTGGCGGTTAGTGGTTTTTTAATGGAGGCGGGAATCCCTTCCTGCAATGTAGGCTGAACTCCTGGCCCCGATAATCGCGCCACGGGCATACAAATGCCCGATGCCCCACTGCCGATCCGCAAAGCGGATCTCACTGCCTTTTTCCCCGTTTTTCCCAACACATAGTACCTGACACGCAGCACTTTCCCCCGACTTTAAACTATTCCCGGTATAATTATCGCCAAAATGCGAAAAGTAAGGATTGGTATATGAAGTTCGAAGACATCGAAATTGAGGACGTTGATTTTGAAGCGATGCTGGAGGAGTCTTTCAAAAAAGAGGCTCGCGGCAGCGGGGATCTGACCGAAGGCACCATCGTCAAAATCAACGAAGAAGAGAACCAGGCGGTCGTAGACATCGGCCGGAAAAACGAAGCGTTCGTCAACCTGGATCAGCTCCGTGACGAAGAGGGGAATCTTCTCTTCAAAGAAGGTGATACTCTACCCGTCGTCATCACCGGTAGCCGGGGCGAGCGCCCGATGGTCTCTTACGACCTGGCCAAAAAACGCCAGGCGATGAACGAATTCATCGAGGAGTACGACGAAGAGCAGGAGTACGTAGTTGAAGGAACCGTCACCAAGAAGAACAAGGGCGGCTACGTCGTCGAAGCCGACGGGCTGGAGTTTTTCATGCCCCGGACGCTCTCCTATCTCAGCTCCAAGACCGACGCCATCGGCAAGAAGGTCAAAGGAGTCATCGTCAAAGTCGACAAGGAGAAAGGCTCCGTCGTCATCTCCCGCAAAGAGCTCATCGAACGTGACAAGGCCCGTGTCCAGGAGATCGTCGAAAAGCTCCTCGAGAGCAAAGAGCCCGTGACAGGAATCGTCAAAAAGATAACCAGCTACGGTATGTTCGTCGACGTCGGAGGAATGGACGGTTTGGTCCACTACTCACAAATCTCCCACAAGGGACCCGTCAACCCCTCCAAATATTTCCAGGAAGGGGACGAAGTCAACGTCGTGGCGCTCGATTACGACAAGAAGAAGCGTCATCTCTCCCTCTCCATCAAAGAGGCCAACCCCGATCCCTGGAACAACATCGACGAAATCATCGAAGTGGGCGATACCGTCGAAGCGGTGGTCAGCAACATCGAGCCCTACGGTGTCTTCGTCGATCTGGGTGAAGATCTTGAAGCCTTCTTGCATGTCTCCGAAATCTCCTGGGACAAGAACGTCAAGCACCCCAAAGATTACCTCGAAGTGGGTGAAGAGATCAACGTCGAAGTGATCGAGATCGACAAAGAGAAGCGCCGCCTGCGCGTCAGCCTCAAAAACCTTCTGCCCAAGCCGATGGAAGAGTTTTCGCGCAAGCATCATGTCGGCGACGTGCTGACCGGTACCGTCTCTTCCCTGACCGATTTCGGCGCCTTCGTTCGCCTCGAAGGCGGGGTCGAGGGGCTGCTGCACAATCAGGAGACCTCCTGGGACAAAAGCAAGCGCGCCAAAGATCTCTTCAACGTCGGTGACGAAGTCGAAGTGAAGATCATCAAGATCGACACCGACGCCGGCAAAATCAGCCTCAGCCGCAAAGCGCTGGAGAAGTCGCCCGTCGAAACCTTCGCCGAGAACCACAAAGTCGGCGACATCGTCACCGGAACCGTCAAAGACAAGAAAGATTTCGGTGTCTTCATCGCTCTGGACGACAACGTCGACGCCCTGATCCGCACCGAAGATCTGCATCCGCTGAAATTCGACGAGATCGAGCCCGGTCAAGAGATCAAAGGGGTCATCACCCACATCGATCCCCGCAACGATCGGATCCGTGTCTCCGTCCGCCGCCTCGAGCGTCAGGAGGAGCGTGAAGCGCTCAAACACCTCAACGAGGAGCAAGACAGCAGCATGACTCTGGGCGATCTGATCAAAGATCAGCTCCAGAAATAAAGTGAAGGACAACGTTTCGATGCCTCAATACACCATCGTAGTCTGTGATCATATCCATGAGAGCGGATTGAAGATCCTCGCCTCCGATCCCGAGGTGGAGATGATCAACGCGGCAGACGAGCCCAAAGACGTTTTGCTCGAAAAGTACATCCCTCTGGCCGATGTGGCCATCACCCGTAGCTCCACCGACGTCGACGCGAAGTTTCTGGCCCAGGCCAAAAAACTCAAAGCGATCGTCCGTGCTGGCGTGGGGGTGGACAACGTCGATATCCCCGGCTGTTCCAAGCTCGGCATCGTCGTCATGAACGTCCCCACCGCCAACACCATCGCGGCGGTCGAAATGACGATGGCGCATATGCTCGCCTGTGTCCGGCAGTTTCCCTACGCCCACAACAATCTCAAGCTCGACCGCGTCTGGCGTCGGCAGGATTGGTACGGGACCGAGCTCAAGGACAAAAAGCTCGGGATCATCGGCTTCGGGAACATCGGTTCACGGGTCGGGAAACGGGCCAAAGCCTTCGAGATGGACGTCATCGCCTACGACCCCTACATCGACCCGCGCAAAGCGACCGATCTCGACATCGCCTATACGGAGAATTTCGACGACATTCTCGCCTGCGACATCATCACGATCCATACGCCCAAAACCGAAGAGACTGTCGGAATGATCGGGCAAGAAGAGATCGCGAAGATGAAAGACGGGGTGATCCTCATCAACTGCGCCCGCGGCGGTCTCTACGATGAAGCGGCGCTCTACGAGGGGCTCAAGAGCGGCAAGATCGCCATGGCGGGGATCGACGTCTTCGAGAAAGAGCCGGCGACGGACAACCCTCTGCTGGATCTGAACAACATCACCGTCACTCCGCATCTGGGTGCCAATACCCGTGAATCGCAGCGCAACATCGCCGTACAGGCTTGCGAAAATGCCATCTCGGCCGCCAAAGGAATCGCCTATCCCAACGCACTGAACCTGCCGATTCGGGAGAACGAACTTCCCGATTTTGTCGCGCCCTTCCTGGAACTGGTTCAGAAAATCGGGAATCTAAGTGCGCAAGTTCCTAAGAGTGGTGCGAAATCGATCAAAGTGATTGCAGAAGGAGCGATTGCTGAATATATCGATTCTTTGGCGACTTTTGCGACGGTGGGAGTGATGAGCGAGTCGTTGGCGGATAGCATCAACTACGTCAATGCCGAATATGTGGCCAAAGAGCGAGGAATCGAGATTGTCAAAGAGGCTGTCGCCGATGCCAAAGGTTTCAAAAACCTTGTCACTGTGAAACTTACGACACAGAATGGACAAGTTTTTCGCATCAGCGCGACGGTTTTCGAAGAGAATTTGCAGCGGATTGTCGACATCGACGGCTATACGTTGGATCTGGAACCTAAAGGACGGATGATTCTTTTCAAGAACAACGACGAACCCGGTGTCATCGGTGATGTCGGCCGCATCATCGCCGAAGCGGGACTCAACATCGCCGACTTCCGTCTCGGACGGGACAAGACGGGACAGGCATTGGCCATTGTCCGTGTCGACGGTACGATAGAGAAAGAACTCATCGATCGTCTGGCGGCATTGCCGGCTTGCATCAGCGTCAAATCCGTTTCACTCTAGAAAGGATGGAGAGATTTTCTCCTCCACTGCATTCCTTCCTCTGAAATCATAAGTTCTATAAAAGAGGCTCATAAGTAATCTTCGATATAATTCCCGAAATATTCATAAACGATTAATGCTTTATTAGTGAACTATTCATAACTTCATATTTTTTGCTATACTACGTTAATTGTCGAGAATTTCGAGGAGTAGACCATGTTACGCACTTTTGCACTGTTGATGATCGGATTGCTGCCGCTCTTCGCCGGATTGAAAAATCTGTCGATGAGAGAGGCTTTGGGTATGCTGGACAAAAAAAACCTGGAGATCCGGGTTTCTCGATACGACGAAGTGATGAAAAAATACGATGAATTGGCTGTCGAGGGCAAAAACTGGGGATCGGCGTCGATCACGATCCAGGCTTTGCGCTCCAACGATGCCGGAAATGTCTTCGGTTTCAAACTTCAGAGCCGTGAGGCGGATTTCGGCGATTTCGGCTTTTCGGATTTCCTTCCCTGTATGGGACCGACACCTCCCGCATACTGTCGGGATATCCTGAACCGCCAGCCTCATGATTTGAACTATCCGGGAGCACGTAACCACTTTCTGACGAAATTCCACTACGAAGTTCCGGTCTATACGGGCGGAAAACTCAGCGAGTACAAAAAGATCACCCAAAAGCTCTACGAAATGAGCAAGCTTGATACGCGCAAACTGCATGACGAAAAGATTTTTCAGGTCAAAAAGGCCTTTTACAATATCACTTTGGTCGAACGTTACGTCACCAATCTTCGCAAAATCCGTCGCAATATGCTCAAGCTCAAAAAGACGATCCTTGAGATGAAAAAAGAGGGCTACACCAAGAAAACCGATGTGCTCGAAATCGAAGCGCGTCTGGCGAAGGTGGACAGTATGCTCAATCAGGCCAAGCTCAATCGCACGCTGGCCTATCAGTTTCTCTCCTTCCTCCTCGACACCGACGTCGATTCGATTCGCAAAGTCGATCTGCTGATCCACGCTCCCAAAGTGACGCAGGCGGACATCGAGCGGATGAGCCTCGATATCCAAAAAGCCAAGATGGGCCTCGAAGTGGCCCGCCACGCCATCGCCACGGAAAAAGCCAACTTCCTGCCGATGGTTGGAGCCTTTGCCGAATACGGCAGTGCGGACAATACACTTTGGAACGACTTTGCCAAGAAAGATTTCTATACCGTGGGGATGCAATTCAAACTCAATATCTTCAACGGGGGAAGTGACAAGGCCAAACTGGAAAAGGCTCGTGTGCGGCATATGAAAGTGGCGACCCAGGTCGAATTGGCCAAAAAAGGAATCGCTCTGAAAGTTCGCAAGCTCGAAACGGCGATCGATTCGCTGGAATTCGATCTGCGCAGCGAGCGAAAACAGTTGGCATTGGCCCGGGAGATCTACCGCACCTATGAAGCGAAGTACAAAGAAGGCCTCGCCTCCATCACTGACGTATTGATCAAGCAATCGATCGAGTTGCAGGTTTTGCTGGAATATCTGCAAGTTGCCAACAAACACAGTGAAAAAGTCTTCGAACTCGAAAAAATTCTCGACATGGGAGGTCGTTCATGAAAAAAATCCTGCTTGCGGCGCTGTTGGCGTCAGGGACCCTGATCGCCGGAGTGCTTCAGCTCAGCGGCACCGTCATCTCCGACAATCAAAAGATGATCACGAGCCGCTTCATGGGCTTCATCAAAAACATGCGCGTCAGCGAAGGCGATCAGGTCAAGAAGGGGCAGATCCTCTATGAGATCGACTCCAAGGAGATCGAAGCAGCAGTCAAACAGGTCGACCTGGCGATTTCGCAGGCCCGCTTGGCTTTGCAAATGAACCAAAATCAGCTCAACAATGTTCTGCTCAATCTTGCACGGAACAAGCGTCTTTTCGAGAAGGATATGGTTTCCAAATTTGAACTGGAGCAGCTGGAACTGGCGGCGAAAAATATGCGTGATATGGTCGAAATCGCCAAAAAACAGGTGGAGCAGGCTGAAGCGCAGAAAGAGGCCGTCCTCAACCAATACAAATACCTGACGATCAAAGCTCCCAACGACGGTGTCGTCGTCGCCAAGAAGCTCAACGAGGGGGATATGCAGATCCCCGGGATGCCGGCGCTTGTCATCACCGATCTGAAGCATCTCAAAGTGCTGGTGGAGATCAGCGAAAGCAATCTCAAATTCGTCCGCATCGGCAAAAAGGTCAAGATAGAGATCCCCTCCGTTAAGTTCAAGACCGAGGGGACGATCAGCGCCATCATCCCGGCCTCGAATCCTATGACCCACAAATTCAAAGTCAAAATCAGCTTCGAGAAGAAAGACGCCTTCGTCTTCCCCGGAATGTACGCCAAAGTCTATATTCCCGAAGAGGTCGGTAAAAAATGATCTCCTACAAACCGAAAGATATCGCCGGGAAACTGGCGCTGGGCTTTCTGAAAAACCCCCTCACTTCGGTGCTGGGGATTTCACTGCTGCTGTTGGGCTTCATCTCGTTGCAGGTCATGCCCCGTGAGGAGGATCCTCAGATCGCGATTTCGGGCGGGGCGGTCATCGCCCCGATGCCCGGAGCGACTCCCCGGGAGATCGAAAACGTCATCGTCAACCCGCTGGAGCGAAAGCTGCGCGAGATCAAAGGGATCAAGCACATCTACGGCATCGCGATGCACGACGTCGGGATCGTCAACGTCGTCTACAAGATTGGAGAGCGTCGGGAAGATGCCAACCTCAAGCTCTACGACAAAGTGATGCAGAATATGGACAATCTCCCCAAAGGGGTGATGCAGCCGCTGGTCAAACCCTTCGACATCGACATCGACATTCCCATCCTCACCTTTGCTTTCTATCCCCTGGAGGGGCAAAAGGCCGACTACGAGAAACTCTTTCCCATCGCCCGGCGCTTGCAGCAGCGGATCAACGCTGTGCACAACGTCGCCAAAACGACCTTGGTCGGGGCGCACAAACCGCAGTTCAACGTCGAGGTGGATTTGGGCAAGTTGACGGCGTACAACCTCTCGATGGGGCAAATTATGAAAGCGATCCAATCCATCGCCGTAGATGTCCCCAACGTCAAAGGGCGCACCAAAGACAAAAAACTGCTGATCTTCGGAGTCAAGAACGCTATCGATACCGTCGACGACGTCAAAAACATCATCGTGGCTCAATATATGGGCTCACCGATCTATCTGCGGGACGTCGCACGCGTTGAGCGGGGGATCGACTTCCAGAATTTCAAAACCGCCTACGTCGGTTTCAAAAAGGCCAAGACCCCCGAAGAGGCGGCCAAAGAGAAACTTTCGCCGATCAAGCAGCAGATCACCCTCACCGTCTCCAAACTGGCGGGGACCAACGCCGTCTTCGTCGCCAACGATGTTTTGAAGGTGATGGAGGAGTATAGAGATCAACTGCGTAAACAGGGCTTCGGCTACATCGTGACCCGTAACTACGGCAAGCGCGCCAACGACGCCGTCAACGAGCTGGTCGATCACCTGCTCATCACCATCGCGATTATTGCGATTATGCTGGTTTTCGCCCTGGGCTTCAAGGAGGCAATCATCGTCACACTGACCGTGCCGGCGATCCTGGCGGTGACGCTCTTTATCGCCTGGATCTCCGGGCAGACGATCAACCGGATCACCCTCTTTGCTTTCTTGCTGGCTCTGGGCCTGCTCGTGGATGCGGCGATCATCGTCATCGAAAACATTCACCGTCATCTACATTCGCACGATGTCGACGAGCGTAGCATGGAGGAGATCCTCGTCGAAGCGACCGACGAGATCGGCGCACCGACCAACGTCGCGACGCTGGCGATCATCATGACGATGATCCCGATGCTCTTTGTCGGCGGGATGATGGGGTCCTTTATGAAGCCGATTCCTCTCAACGTCCCCGTAGCACTGGTGGCCTCTTTGGTCGTTGCTTACATCTTCACCCCCTATTTGAGCCTCAAACTGCTCAAAAAACCTGAACACAAGCATCATCACGGCAAGCACGCCGGACAGGAAGGAGTGAAATGATGAAAAAGTTCGAAAATTTCGTTCACGCCATCCTGGAGAGCAAATCCAAAAAGACCCTGGTGATTCTGCTGACGATCCTCGCTCTGCTGGGGTCCGTCGCGATGATCCCCCTCAAGATCGTCAAAGCCAAGATGCTGCCGGGCAAGAGCGACAACACATACTCCGTCTATGTCACGACGCCGACGGGCAGCTCCATCGAGCAGACGTACAAAGTGAGTAAATGCGTCGTCGAGCAGTTAAAAAAAGAGCCCCAGGTCCTCAATATGGAGATATATGCGGGGATGGGGATTCCTCTCGACTACGCGGGTCTTGTCAAAGGCTCGGGGATGAAAAACAGCGAAAACGTCGCCGAAATCGCCGTCAACCTCACCGACAAGCACGAGCGGGAAGAGACCTCCTATATGATGGTCCACCGTCTGCGTCCGGTCGTCAAAAAAGCGTGTGAAGGTCTCGTCCCCGGTACGACGATCCAGTTCGTAGAGCAGCCCGCCGGCCCCCCGACTCTGGCCTCCATCGTCGTCGAGGTCACCGGCCACAATCTCAAACGCGACCGTAAGCTTGCCGTCGAAGTCGCCAATATCCTCTCCAAGACCCCCAAGGTCGTCGACGTGGATATCATGATGGACGACATCTACAAAAAATTCGATCTAATCCCCGACAAGGAGAAGATCGCCCGCAGCGGGCTCACGGTCGATCAGGTCAACAAAATCATTTACCTGGCCTTCGAGGGGATGGCCGTCGCGCACAAAAACTCCGCCAACGAGCCGGATCAGATTCAGATCTTTGAGGTGCTGGATCCGAAAACGAAGCTTTTCCCCAACAAAAGCAAAGAAGCGCTGATGACGAAGCTCAACGAGCTGAACCTGATGAACCGGAAGGGGATGATGGTCCCCGTCAGTGAAGTGGTGCAGGTCAAGGAGGTGGATTCCAAACCGGGCATTATGCAAAAAGACTTGCACCGAATGATCAACGTCACCGCCGAAACAGATGAAGAGTCCCAGGTCTATCCTCTGCTTGAAGCGCGCCAGAAGATGATCGACTATTTCAGAAAAAAGGGCTGGAAGGTCGAGAAAGAACCCGGGATGTCCACCTATATGTTTGACTTGCATTTGATCGATCCGAAGACGGGGGAGAAGTTTCTGCTGCGTTGGGACGGAGAGATGAAAGTGACGCTGGATACTTTCCGGGATCTGGGAGGTGCCTTCATCGGGGCTTTGATCCTCATTTTCCTGCTCCTGGTGATCTATTACAAAAACTACAGTCTGCCGACGATCATTCTGATCGGAAGTTTCCTCTCGATCATCGGCGTCATTGTCGGGCATTGGGTCGCGGATCTGGTGACGCGGGATACCTTCTTCCTGACGGCGACTTCGCTGATCGGCTTCATCGCCCTGATGGGGATCAGCTCACGCAACTCCCTGCTGCTGATCGACTTCGCCAAATCGCTGATGGAGGCCAAGGGAATGCCCAAGCGTCGGGCCATCGCCGTCTCCTCCGCGACCCGGGCCAAGCCGATTATGCTCACGGCGATTGCGATCATCCTCGGTTCGGCGTTGCTGGCCAGCGACCCGATCTTCGGCGGCCTCGGTGTCGCGCTGATCTCCGGGACCGTGGCGGCGGTCTTCGTCTCGCTGATCTTCGTCCCGGTGCTTTTGGACAACTCCAAGGGGATGGATCTCGACGACGACAACCCGCTGCATCACGATCCCAGCGATATCTCCATTACCCGCTGACCCCTGCAGCCCGTGCCCGGCACGCCGGGGGCGGGTTACTCCTCCTCTTATCCTCTCTTCGATATAATCTGCTCCATCAAACAGTATGAGGAGTAGACCATGGCAACCATCGGCATGGGTGATATCAAAAAAGGGGTTCGCCTCGAGATCGACGGCAACCCTTTCAAAGTGATCGAATTTCAGCACGTCAAACCGGGCAAAGGCGCCGCGTTTGTCCGGATCAAGATCCGCAACCTCTCCACCGGCAAAGTGATCGAAAAGACAGTCCACGCCGGCGACAAGTTCGAGGTGCCCAACCTGGAGCAGAAAAAGATGCAGTATCTCTACGACGACGGAGAGTTTCTGCAGTTTATGGATACGACGACATTCGATCAGATCGGCCTGACCCACGAGCAGGTCGGCGACGTTTTCGACTTTATGGTCGACGGGATGGAAGCGGATATCCTCTTCCACAACGGCAAGCCCATCACCGTGGAGATCCCTCAGACCGTCGTTCTCGAAGTGGTGGAGACTCCGCCCAACTTCAAAGGCGACTCCCAGGGCGGCAAAAAGCCCGCCACTTTAGAGAGCGGCGCCGTCGTGCAGGTCCCTTTCCACATTCTCGAAGGCGACAAAATCAAAGTCGATACCACGGAAGGGAAATACCTCGAAAAGGTGAAATGATTCTAATTTCACCTTCTCGTATGTGAAATTAGAAAATAGAAATGAGAAATTTTGCTATGTGTTGCTTCGCAACGCATTGAGGCAAATGGAGGCGGGACTGAAATCCCGCAATGCAGGGTTGAAGCCTGCCCCCACCAAATGACAAAGATTCTCTCAGCTGCGAATGCTTCGTAGGTGTCCCCACTAACCAATACACCCCTAGACCAATAACAAAATCTCTGTTTTCCCAATTCCGTTATAATCTTCCGTATAAATTTCATTGTCAAGGAGGATCGTATGGCACGTGCATTGGTACCTTTGGCTGAGGGCTTCGAAGAGATCGAAGGTGTCAGCATCATCGACATTCTGCGTCGCGGAGGGGTGGAGGTGCACAGCGCCTATCTGCCCGGAGAATTCGCCACCGATCTGGTGACCGGGGCCAACGGCATCACCGTCCAAGCGGATCTCCCGCTGGCGACGGTCGTCGTGGACGAGTACGACATCATCGCGCTTCCGGGCGGCTGGGGCGGGACCAACCGCCTGGCCGAAGACCCCACCGCCCAGCGTCTGCTCAAAGAGTTCGCCGCGCAGGGCAAATGGGTTGCGGCGATGTGTGCGGCTCCCTACGCTCTGCATGTGGCCGGGGTACTCAGCAAGCGCTACACCTGTTACCCCAGCGTCGAAGAGCAGATCCGCCCCGAAGACCGGGTGGACGAAAAGGTCGTCGTCGACGGCAAAGTCATCACTTCCCAGGGCCCCGGTACGGCGATCTGTTTCGCCCTGGAGATCGTCCGGCAGCTGGTCGGCCAGGAGAGTTACGAAACCGTCCGCAACGGCACCCTCGCCACCTACTGCTAAGCGCCGCCCCGGCCTTTCGGGGCTTTCCCCTTACTTCACTTTTTTCAAACAATGTCGTACTCCGTGTTCCGACTTTCGCGCTCCGTGTGTTATTCTCCCAAAACCTAAAATCAAATCACGAATAACGAATCACCTCCGAACATCGTCTCGTCTACAAAATTATCGGAGATTTGATCGTCGTGGCGCAGGCGCAATGCCGATACCATTACTGAGCGTCGCGTCTGCGCCGGGAAAAGAAACGCCGAAGCTGCCAGGCGCCTAGCCCTACCAGAAGGATCGCGAGCAGCAGATCTTCAAGACGTTGAAGCTCTCCGAAGATACGCTCGATCCCCGTCCCCAGCAGAGCGCCCAGGGCGATGCCCCCTGCCGCCCAGATACCGACGCCTAGAGCGTCGAGCAGGCTGAAGCGCTTCCAGGGGTAGCGGTAGACCCCGAGAGTCAGTGGGAAGAGGATCGCGCCGCTGTAGATGAAACGCCCGCTGAAAGCGAGCCAGTCCCCTTTGGAGCGGACCTTCTCCTCCAGCCGGTTGACGTGGGTGGCGAGCCGGGGGAAGCGGACGAGGAGGGGGCGGGTGTAGCGGCGCCCCAGCAGATACCAGAGCTGGTCCCCCAGGATCGCTCCGGAGACGGCCGCAGCGAAGGCCTCCGTAGGTGAGAGCATCCCCAGATAGCAGAGGATCCCCGTCGCCAGAATCATCGTAGTCCCCTCGACCATCATCCCGAAAAAGACGATCCAGAGCCCGTACTGAGAGACCCAGGGGGTGATTTCGTGCAGGAGAGTTTCCATAGGCATTCCGTTTTTTTGTCAAGTTTAGCAGAAGAAATGCAATGGACTGACTCGGCGCGGCCCTCTCTTGACAAGGCCGCTCTTTGGCACTACAATCGCTGAAAAAATTGCACGAGGTCTCCGTGAAAAAAATCGATAGAGCTGCTCGGGAAATCACCCCCTTTTATGTAATGGAACTCCTGCGCAAAGCCCAGCGCTACGAAGATACGATCCATTTCGAGGTGGGTCAGCCGGACCTGCCGCCAGCTCCCGGCGTCAAAAAGGCACTGCTGGAGGCTGTGGAGGCGGAGCGTTTCGCCTACACGGAGAGCCTGGGACTTCGGACCCTGCGGGAGAAGATCGCGGCCCACTACCGCCGGGAGTACGGGGTGCAGATCGATCCCGGACGGATTTTGATCACTCCGGGGACGAGCCTCGCTTTTATGGTAGCTTACGAGTTGCTTCTGGGGCCCGGGGATCGGCTGGGGCTGAGTGATCCCTCCTATCCCTGCTACAAAAATTTCGCCGCGATGGTGGATGCGCGGACCCTCACCTTCCCCGTCGGCCCCCACAACGACTATCAGCTCCGTCCCGAGGATCTGGGGGAGGCAAAGCTCGACGTTTTGCACATCGCTTCTCCCTCCAATCCCACGGGGACCCTCTACCGGGCCGAACGCCTCGAAGCGCTGATTCGCCACTGCGAAGCGCGGGGGATCGCCTTCGTCTCCGATGAGCTTTACCACGGACTGGTCTATGAAGGGCGGGCCCGTACGGCTCTGGAGTTCAGCGACGAGGCGATCGTCATCAACGGCTTTTCCAAATATTTCTGCATGCCGGGGTTGCGCCTGGGGTGGATGATCCTCCCCGAAGCGCTGGTGCGCCCGGCGGAGCTCATCGCGCAAAATCTCTACATCGCCGCCCAGACACCGGCGCAGTACGCGGCACTGGAGGCCTTCGATCATGCGCATCTGGATCGGGTGCGCAAAACCTTTCGCGAGCGTCGGGATTGGCTCTACGGCGAACTCTCGCAGCTTTTTACGATCGACGCCAAACCCGACGGAGCCTTCTATCTCTGGTGCAATGTCTCGGCGTATAGTGACGACGCGGTCGCTTTCAGCGAAGAGTTGCTCCAGAGGCTGCACATCGCCGTCACACCGGGGATCGATTTCGGAGAGAGGGAGACTCGAAAGTACCTGCGCTTCGCCTACACCCGCAGTATCGAGCACATGGCCGAAGGAATCGAGCGGCTGAAACAGTATCTAAGAGGATAGATTTTCTTTTCCGAACAGAGATTAACCCAAATTATGCAGATGGCGTGCTGGCTAATGCATAGTTTGGGATTAACGACGTCGGGATGAGCCTCTGCGGTTTTGTCCCCGATTTCCCCGGCCGTTTTGGATCGGCTCGGGGTGGATGCTGGGGTCGACCTCGAAGCCGGCGGTTTTCATCTTGGGGATTTCGCTTTTGATGAAGCGCTCGATGTTGCGCAGGAGCTGGTGTTCGTCGACGCAGACGAGAGAGACGGCCTCTCCGCTGCTGCCGGCACGCCCGGTGCGGCCGATGCGATGGACGTAGTCCTCGGGGACGTTGGGGAGCTCGTAGTTGACGACGTGGGGGAGCTCGGCGATGTCGATGCCCCGAGCGGCGATGTCGGTGGCGACCAGGACGCGGACGCGGTTCTCTTTGAAGCCTTTGAGGGCTTTCATCCGCGCGCTTTGGGTTTTGTTGCCGTGGATGGCGGCGGAGGAGATCCCCTCACGTTCGAGCTGCTGGGAGAGTTTGTTGGCGCCGTGCTTGGTGCGGGTGAAGACCAGGACCTGCTTCCACTCCTCGTCGCGGATCAGTTTGATCAGCAGCTCCTGCTTGCGGCGCTTATCGACGTGGTGGACCCGCTGGGAGACCTGCTCGGCGGTGGTGTTCTCTCGGGCGACTTCGACGGTGGCGGGATCACGCAGCATCCCGGAGGCGAGGCGCTTGATCTCGGGGGAGAAGGTGGCGGAGAAGAGCAGGGTCTGACGATCTTTGGGGGTCATCGCGATGATCTTCTTGATGTCGTGGATGAAGCCCATATCGAGCATCCGGTCCGCTTCGTCGAGGATCAGGGTTTCGACGGCGGAGAGGTCGACGGCTTTTTGATTGGCCAGGTCCAGCAGACGGCCGGGGGTGGCGATGACGATATCGACGCCGTTGTTCAGCGCCCGCTTTTGGGGCTCGATGCCGACGCCGCCGTAGACGACGGTGGAGCGGATTTTGAGGTTTTTGCCGTAGGTGCGCACACTCTCGGCGACCTGGGCGGCCAGCTCGCGGGTGGGGGTCAGCACCAGCGCACGGATCTGCCGTCGCCCCATCTTTTTGGGAGCGCTGCTCAGACGCTGAAGCAGGGGCAGGGTGAAGCCTGCGGTCTTGCCGGTGCCGGTCTGGGCGGCGGCCAGGAGGTCGCGCCCCTCGAGGACCAGGGGAATGGCTTGGGCTTGAATGGGCGTGGGCTCGGTGTAGCCTTCGGTTTTGACGGCACGCAGAAGCGCGTCGTCGAGATTGAGTTGATCGAATGTCATTGGGTACCTTGTGGGTGGGTTCTCTCATACACGAAGTATTTCGGTCGGAACCTGGAAAAATTTTGGGTGGATTTATCAAATATCAAGAGGCAAAATGCGGAATCAATAGTCGTAAATCATCGCAGACCGATGAGCGATTGGGCGGAGTATAGCGGAATCTTTGATTAAAAGATAGAGGTTGGCACCTTCGGTACTGGAAATAATATTTGCGACTTGAGGGGCGAAGCCCCGTGCTTGCGACTTGCGACGGAACCGAAGGTTCCCTATCGTTCACGTACCCGGTAGATCACCGCGTACATCAGCGGTACGTAGATGAGGTTGAGCACCGTCGCCCAGGCGATGCCGTATCCGAGGCTGACGGCCATGGGTTGGATGATGAGGGCCTGGCCGCTGGCGAAGAAGATCAGGGTCAAAAGCCCCAGGACCGTCGTGAGGGAAGTCAGGAAGATCGGGCGTAGGCGCATCGACGCTTTTTGGGCCAGTTCGTCGTACGTTTTCGATCCGCGGATGAAGTCGAGCATGATCAGGGCGTCATTGACGACGACGCCGGCGAGGCCGACCATCCCCATCACCCCGGGGAGGGTGAGGTTGAGCCCCATCAGTTTGGTGCCGACCAGGGCCCCCAGGATCGAGAGGGGGATGACGGAGACGGTGATCAGCGGCAGGATCAGGGAGTTGAACATCCAGACCAGAGAGAGAAAGATCAGAAAGAGCGCGATGACGGCGGCTTCGCCCATCTCCCGTTTGACCTGCCGGTTCTCCTTCTCCTCTCCCTTGACGATCACTTTGATCCCCTCTTTTCCCAGGCGGTGGAGGAAGGGGCGCAGGCGATCCATCACTTCGCTGGGAAGGATGATTTTTTTGTCGGTGCGGGCGGTGACGGTCCAGACCCGCTCGCCGTCCTCTTTGTAGATTTTGAGCATGCTCTTTTTGTAGAGGAAATCGGCCACGTCCCGCAGTGCTACTTCGCGGCCGTCGGGGGTGGTGATGCGCAGGGCGCCCAGATCGACGTTGCGGTCGCGGGAGGGGTCTTCGATGCGGATGCGGACCAGGCCGCTGCGGTCGAACATTTTGCCGTATTCGGCGTCGAGGTAGAGGCCGCGGAGGATCTGCACGAGCCGCCCCTCGTCGAGGCCCAGTTTCTGCCCGTAGTCGTTGACCCGCAGTTTCAGTTCCTGCGGTCCTTCGACGGCGTTGTCGGCGATGTCGAGGACGCCGGGAATCGCGTGCAGCCTCTTTTCGAGGCGTTTGAGGGCGGCGAAGACTTTGCTGTCGTCGGGGGCGGAGAGGCCGATCTCGATGTCGTGGCCGACGATCCCCGCCTGGGGGACGAAGGCGGTCAGCTCCTGATAGAGCGGGGTGTGGCTTGGGCCGATCTTGAGCGCTTTGTAGGGGGCGAGGACTTTCTGCGCACGCCGGAGGATCTCCTGGGCGCTGTGTTCGCGCAGCATATCGTGGGCGTCGTATTCGATGGAGAGCAGGGGGTTGATGTATTTGTCGAAGAAGTTCTGCGGTTTGCGCTCGTGGAGGTTGAGGAAGATATGAAAGAGGTTTTCGCCGCTCTCGGCACGCTGGTCGGGGGTGAATTTCATCCCGACGATGGAGGTGACGGAGGAGACGTCGGTACCGTTGAACTCTTTGAGGAGATCGTTTTCGATCCGGCGCATCAGCTTTTCGGTCTCTTCGAGGCGATTGTCCACGTCGACCTTGCCGCTGATGTAGACCTGGCTGGCGTCGAAGGCGGGGAAAAGCTGGAATTTGCTGAGTTTGACCATCCCGACGGTGGCGGCGAGGATGCCGGCGACCAGCAGCGTCAGGGAGAGCTTTTTGTAGCGCAGCAGGGCATGCAAAAGACTCTCATAGAGGAGGATCGCGCGGTCCCAGAGGGGGCTGGGCTCGTGGTGGTCGATCCGGTGCCCCCAGCTGAAGAGCTCCTTGGCGTGCAGGGGGAGGAAGTAGAAGGCTTCAAAGAGGGAGCTCAGCAGCAGGATCGTGATCATCACGGGCAGGACTTTCATAAAGACCCCGAGCTGCCCGCTCATGATCAGCAGAGGCAAAAAGGCGAAGACTGTCGTCAGTGTCGCCGTGACCACCGCGGGGAACATCTCCGCCGCCCCGTCGATGGCGGCTTCTCTGGGGGGCTTGCCCATCTCCATATGCCGGTAAATGTTTTCGGCGACGACGATCGCTTCGTCCACGAGCATTCCCAGGGCGATGAGGGCCCCGAGCATCGTCAGCATATTGAGGCTGTAGCCCAGCATCTCCGAGCCGATGAGGGCGATGAAGAAGCTGGTGGGAATCCCCAGCGCCACGACGGCGGCGATGCGCCAGTTGACGCTCAAAAAGAGGGCGGCGAAGACGAGGATCAGGCCGAAGAAGATGTTAGAGCTGACGAGGTTGATTCGGTTTTTGATCCAGATGGAGGTGTCGGTGTAGACTTCAAAGTGCAAGGAGGGGTATTTTTTGGCGAAATCGTGCAGCAGCGCACGGATCTGTCTGCTCAAGGCGATGGCGTTGCCCGATTGGGTTTTGGTGAGGTTGAGTGAAATGTTCTCGTGCCCGTTGAAGTGCGAGATTTCTCGGGGAGTGCTGAGGCGAAACTCCACCGCCGCCACGTCGCCGATGCGGATGCGGCGCTCGCCGAGTCCGAGCAGGGTGTCGCGGATTTTTGCAGCCTCTTTTTCGCCGTTGATCGTCGAGAGGTAGATCTCCCGGCCGTGCTGCTTGAAGGTTCCGGCGGGGTAGATAGAGCTCAGCCCCTGGATCGCCTGGTAGAAGAGCGTCTTGGGGATGCCGTAGGCTTCGAGCTTCTTGTCATCGACGGCGATGCGCAGCTCCCGGTCGGCGTCGCCCCGGACGTCGATGCTGTTGAGGCTTTTGAAGCGGGAGAGGCGGCTTTTGAGCGCTTTGGCCGCTTCGAGCAGTTCTGCCTTTGGGACGTCACCGGAGACGGCGATGAGCAGAAGGGGGAAGTTGTGGATGACGATGCGGGCGACGGGTTCGTTCATATCTGCCGGCAGGTCGCGCTTGACGTTGGCGATGACATCTTTGACGTCGCTGAGGACCAGTTGTTGATCGGCCCCGGGTTTGAGATCGGCGGTGATGGAGAAGGAGCCGTTTTGGATCACGGTCTCGATGTCGCTGAGGTTTTCGACGCTTTTGAGGTCCTCTTCGATGGAACGCACCGCCATCTTGTCGAGGATATCGGCGCTGGCCCCAGGATAGCCGCCGGTGATGCGGATCTTGTCGAGGTCGGCGGGCGGGAAGATCTCCTTGGGGATCTTCTGGTAAGCAAAGAGCGCCAGAACCATCACGAGCAGAAAGAGGATGTGGTTCAGAATCGGCCGATCGAGGGCAAAGGCGAGAAAGCGACGGATCATTGGGCCGTCTCCGTGTTGTCGTTCTGGTTGTCGTCGTCGAGGCTGAAGATCGTGTCGGTGACTTCGGTTTTGTATTTGAGGCGCTCGACGTTGGTTTTGAGGATGCTGTTCTCTTCACGTAGCGCCGCCACTTCGGCGTCGAGTTTGTTGAGCGCCCGGCTTTCGTAGTAGATGCGGTTGCTGAGGTAGATTTTGACACCGGCGAGCATGACGACAATGGTCATCGCGATCAGTGCGATGGCGAGAGTACCGGGAGTGATGCCGCGGGGAGGACGTCGGCTCATCCCTCGTTTCCCTGTTCTGGTTTTTCACGAAAGCGGAAGCTGCGGAGTTTGGCGCTGCGGCTGCGGGGGTTGGCGGCGGCCTCTTTAGAGGAGGCGACGATCGCTTTGCGCTGCAGAGGCTTCCCCAGAGCGTGGCCGCCTCCGCAGAGGCAGCGGGGGGTGCCCGGCGGGCAGATGCAGTCGCGGCTCCAGTCGCGGAAACGGTTCTTGACCCGGCGGTCTTCGAGAGAGTGGAAGGTGATCAGCGAAACGATCGCACCGGAGGGGGGAGCGGCTTCGAGAGTGTCGAGGAGGCGGTCGATCTCGCCCAGTTCGTCGTTGACCGCGATGCGGATCGCCTGAAAGGGTTGGGTGGCGGGATGGATGCGCCCCCGACGGGGCAAGACGCTCTCGACGATCGCTGCCAGTTCCCGGCCGCTGCGGATCGGTCGACGGCTGCGGGCTTTGACGATCGCTTCGGCGAGTCGGCGGGCGGGACGGATCTCGCCGTAGTCTTGGAAGATCCGCTCCAAAGCCTCTGCGCTATAGCTGTTGACCAAAGTCTCGGCGCTGAACTCCTGCTGCGGGTTCATTCGCATATCCAGCGTTTCGCTCTCAAAAGAGAAGCCGCGTTCACGGTGATCGAGCTGGAGGGAAGAGACCCCGAAATCGGCGAGGATCCCCACGATCCGCTCCCGGGCGAGAAGGTCGGGCAAAAGCTCGGAAAAGGAGCCGTGCAGCAGCCGTACGCGCTCGGCATAAGGAGCGAGCCTCCGCTGCGAAAAGGCCAGAGCTTCGGGGTCGCGGTCGATGCCCAGCAGCCGCAGGCCGGGATGCGCGCGCAGGATCGCTTCGCTGTGGCCGGCGTATCCCAGGGTACAGTCGATGAGGGTTCCCGTCGCGCCGATCCCGTCGAAACTTCGAAGAACGGCATCGAGGAGGACCGGAATGTGGGGGCTGGCGACCTTCTCCTGCGCTCTCTCTGTCAAGGTATTTTCCTTTTCGCTGCAATACTCTATCGTGCGCAATCATACCAAAACTCTTTCCATATTATTTAACATAATCTACAGAGTCTCTATGCTATGATCCGTGTAGGAATCCAAAGTTTTTGCGAAACGGTAAAGGGAAAAATGGAAGAGATTACACTGCGTTTCGAGATCATCAGATTGGCCGTGGAGCTCGGTGATTTCGACACGATCGATCTGCAGTGCCGAAAACTGCAAAGCCTCAGTCTCGATGAACGGCTCGATGAGATCATCGAACTGCTCGAGAGTAGAAACTATCGCCAAGCTCTTTATGGGATGAAATATTATCACCAAAGTCTCGAAGATGAATTTTTTAACGAACAACATGAGAGGGAGGTGAGAGCGGGAATTTCGCAGAGCGAAGAGCTCGGTGAGAAATCGCAACGTTTCGGTGAAGATATCGAGTTGGAAGAGGAGGACTCGCAAGAGGATGAGTACGTGATGAATCTTGACGATATCCTGCGTTTTGCCGAAGAGGATATTTCGGAAAAGGCATCTGAAACTTCTTCCGAAGAGGCGCATCCTGAAAAAATAGAAAAAGAAGTTCGAGAAACGAAAAAGGCTTCTTCCCCAACCGAAGAGTATTACGATAAGGCATCCTCCACCCCGTCAAGCAAGAGAGGAGTTTCCGAAAAAACATTTTCCCCGTCGCCAAAGGCGGAGAGTACCGAGAAAGTTCGGCAAGAGTCCACAAAAGTCAATGAGCGTGAAGAAACGCCTGAGAGTGAGCCTTTCGAAGAGTCTATGGAGCGGACAAAGCACCCTCCCATCTCTTACATCGGCCAAAAGTATCGAAACATGATGCATCAATTTCCGCCGGTAGAGAGTGCTGAAACGTTGGTGCCTGAAGTGGAAAAGATGCGAGAGAAAATCGCGACGGAAGGATACACCGAAGAGGAGATCGAACACTTTCTCCAGGCTTATCAGGATTACAAAAAAGAGGGGCATCGGGCAGAGGCGGCTCAGGTGCTTCTCCTGGCGGCTGCGACCGAATCGAAATTCGCTCAGTTTCTCCTCGCCCGTGAACTCTTTCGGGGAGAAGTGATCCAAAAGGACCACGCCGAATCCTTCACCCAGATCAATACCCTTGCCGATCAGAATTTCGCCGAAGCGATCTGCGATCTGGGACAATTCTACGAATACGGTATCGGCATCGGCAAAGATCGTGAAATGGCCCTACTTCTCTACGAAGAGGCGGCCGAACTCGGTGTGGCCCGAGCCCGAAAACATTACGAACGGCTGAAAAACTCTCGGGGAATCAAAGGCTTGCTCGGGAAGGTGAAAGTACCGCTCAAATTGCCGAAGAAGACGAAGGAGTGAGAAACTACTAATTCGTCGTTCGTCATTCGTATAGCCGCATGGCGGCTTTTTTCGGAGTTCGGAATACGGAACGCGGAGCACAAAGTTATTTGAGAGTGAGTAGTCCGCAGTTTCGGTACACGTTGCTTCACAACGTCCCACATGACCGGTGACAGTGCTGTAGGCGCACAAAATGCCCAATGCCGATGCGCATAGCGGATTTCAATGCCCTCGCCGAAGGCGACACCGCTTGCAACTTGCGACTCTATAGCCGTTCGATCCCCTCGTACGCCACCTTCATCATCTTGTCGATCTCTTCGTTCGTGATGATATAGGGCGGCATGAAATAGATGACGTTTCCCAGCGGGCGCAGCAGAACTTCGTGCTCCAGTCCGTAGCGGTAGATCTCCAGGCCGATCCGTTCTTCGGGGGAATAGCCGGCCAGCTCCACGGCGGCGATCATTCCGGTTTGCCGGACCTCTTTGACGTTGGGGAGTGTCGAAAACTTTTTCAGATTGTGGGCGATGCGTTCGCTTTTTTCCCGGTTTTTTTCCAGCACATTGTCGCTTTCGAAGATCTCCAGCGTCGCCAGGGCCGCGGCGCAGGCGATGGGGTTGCCGGTGTAACTGTGGGAGTGGAGGAAAGCCTTGTGCTCGTTGTAGTCGCAATAGAAAGCGCCGTAGATTTCGTCGCTTGTCAGGACGGCGGAGAGGGGAAGAAATCCGCCGGTGAGGCCCTTGGAGAGGGCCATGAAATCAGGGCTGATACGGGCCTGTTCGCAGGCGAACAACGTCCCGGTGCGGCCGAAGCCCGTCATAATTTCGTCCGCGATGAGATGAATACCGTAACGGCGGGTCAATGCCCGGGCTTCCCGGAGATAGTCGGGGGAATACAGGTGCATCCCGCCCGCTCCCTGGACCAGCGGTTCGACGATCAGCGCGGAGATTTCGTGCCCCCGCCGCTGCAGAATCGCTTCAAGAGCCGTAAGCGCTTCGGCCGTCGCTTCGGGGCTTTTGTCCCGGGGGACGGGCGTCTGAATGTTGGCGATGAGCAGGGGGGCGTAGGTGGCTTTGTAGAGTTCCACGTCTCCCACACTGAGGGCTCCGAGCGTTTCACCGTGGTAACTGTTGCTCAGAGAGAGAAAGAGGGGACGTTCCTCCCCCCGGTTTCGGTGAAAGTGATAGCTCATCTTTAGAGCTACTTCAACGGCGCTGGAGCCGTTGTCGGCATAAAAAACTTTTGTGAGTCCTTCGGGAGTGAGTTCGACCAGTTTTTTGGCCAGAGTGACGGCGGGAGGGTGGGTGAAGCCCGCCAGGAGGACGTGTTCGAGCTCTCGGGCCTGGCGGGAGACGGCTGCGGCGATACGCGGGTTGCCGTGGCCGAAGAGATTGACCCACCAACTGCTGATCGCGTCGAGATAGCGTCGTCCTTCAAAGTCGTAGAGCCAGACGCCTTCGGCGCGTTTGATCGGCACAAGAGGAAGCCGTTCATGATCCTTCATCTGCGTACAGGGGTGCCACAGATAGCGCAAATCTTCTTCCATCCATTCCCGATTGTTCATTCCGCCTCCTGGGCTAATCGCCTCTTAATGTCATGTTCACTAAAATTATAGGCAAATTTTATCGACAAGGCGGCTACGGGCATGATTGCATGGATGCAAAAACACAACAAATATCTGGTGATCACGATTTGGATCGCCACCATCGCCTTCATCGGGGCCGGATTCGTCGGCTGGGGAACCTATCAGTACGGCTCCAAAGCCGGTGCGATCGCCCGAGTCGGTGACGTGACGATCAGTCAGGAAAAGTTCAATTTCACCTATCAAAATCTCTACCGACAGTACGCCGAAATGTTCAAAGGAAATTTCGACGACGCCAAGGCGAAAAAAATGGGCTTGGACAAAGAGGTGTTTCGTCGTCTTGTCTCCCAGGCGATGCTGCTGAATCTGGCGAAGGAGTACGGAGTGATCGTCTCGGACGAAGAGTTGGCCGAAGCGATCGCCGAACTGCCGGCTTTCAGGACGAACGGAAAATTCGACAAAAGAGTCTACAAAACATTTCTTGAGGCCCGTGGACTCAAAGCGAAAACCTTCGAAAGCATTCTGCGTGACGATCTGACCATCGAGAAGTTGATGGGGTTTCTCAACCTGAATGCCGTACCTTTCGAGAAAGAGGTGGTGGCATCGGCTCTAAGTGTTTCGGACAAAATCCGCTACCAGGTGCTCAATCCGGCAAGCGTCGATCTCAATGCGAGCGAAGCGGATCTGAAAAAGCTCTGGGAGGGTGAAAAAGAGAAATTTATGACCCCTCGCCACTATACGTTGGCACTGCTTTGGACCGATACTTCGGACCTCAATGCGAGCGAAGCGGATTTGAAAACCTTTTATCAGAAAAACAGCTTCAACTATACCGATGCCGAAGGGAAAGAGTTGGGTTTCGAAAAAGCCCGTGCCCGGGTGGAGAGGGACTATCGGATCAAAAAAGGAAAGAAAAAGGCTCTTCTCGATTACATTGCGTTTAAAAAAGGGAAGAAAAAAGCGACAGAAATCAAAGATCTGCCGGTCGGAGACAAATCGCTTCCTCGAAGTCTCTGGAAAGAGATCGAAAACACCTCTCCAGGCGGACTGATCAAGCCCCGTCCCGTCAAAGACCGTTATGTGACCGTCCGAATCGAAAAGACGACCGCTCCGCGACCCATGCGTTTTGAGGAGGCCAAGGCTTTGGTGGCTGCCCAATGGAAAAAAGAAGCGGCGGCCAAGGCGATCGAAAAAGAGGCGAAAGAGCTTTTGAAAACACCGGAAAAAATCTCCGGAGAGAGCCCCTGGCTCAGCCTGACGGAGAGTGTCACTCTGCCGCCGCTCTCTCTTTCCGAAAGTTTGCAATTCGTGCAAAAGCTATTTACATCTAATGAAAAAGAGGGTATTATCGATCTAGCCGGCAAAAAAGTTGTCTATGTGATCGAAGAGCAGCGGTTCGGGCAGAACGATAAAAATCTGACAAAAAAAATCGGGGCGACTGCCGATCGAATCAAAAAAGGTGAATTTGAAGGATCTCTGTTGAAGTCCCTCTATGAAAAATATCCCGTCAAATCGTTTGTAAAAGGATTCTAGAAGTGTCGAAAACGATTCTAGCCATCGATGTCGGCTCCACGAAAGTCGCGGCCGTTATCGCCGAAGTGAATGCTGACAACGGTCTGACGATCACGGGGCACGGCGTCGTCGAATCCAAAGGTGTCAAAAAAGGGGTGATCACCAACATAGAACTCGCCTCCAAATCGATCAAAAAAGCGCTCAACGATGCGCGAAGAATCGCAGGCAACAACATCTCCGTCGCGACCGTCTCCATCTCCAATGCTTACGCCCGCAGTCTCAATTCGTCGGGCATTGTCAACATCCCCCACAAAGACATTTCGATCAAAGAGATCAAGCGGGTCATGGATACGGCGCTCTACAATGCCAACATTCCCAATGAATTTGAAGTGATCCATGTGCTCCCCTACAACTTCAAAGTGGACGATCAGGATTTTATCGAGGATCCCTACGGGATGAACGCCAGCCGCTTGGAGGTCAGTGTCAATATCATCATGACCCAAAAATCGGCGTTGAATAATTTGACCAAAGCGGTGCGCGCCGCCGGACTGGAGATCGGAGGAATCGTTCTCAACAGTTACGCCTCCGCCATCGCCGTCATAGGAGACGACGAACGGGAACTGGGGGTTGCCGTCATCGATATGGGCGGTCAGACCAGCAATCTGATCATCCATGTGGGCAATTCGATCCGCTACAACGATTTTCTCGCCGTGGGTTCCAACCACATCACCAACGATCTCTCCATGGCGCTGCATACGCCGCTGAGCGTGGCAGAGAAGGTGAAGATCCGCCACGGCAATCTGCTGGAGAGCAGCAGTGAGAGCATCGAACTCCCGGTGATCGGGGATGAAGAGAGTCGCAACCCTGTCCCGCTCGAAACCGTTCATGCCATCATATTGGCACGGGTCGAAGAGGCGCTGATGCTGCTGGCTAAGTCCATCGACAAAAGTGCTCTGCGGGAGCAGATCGGTGCGGGAGCGGTCCTGACCGGAGGAATGACCAAGCTCAAAGGGATGCGCGAATTGGCCCAGGCGATTTTCGGGATGCCGGTACGCATCGGTCTGCCCCGGGAGTTAGACGGCATGTACGAAGAGATGAAAGATCCCGCCTTCTCGACCGTGGTCGGTCTTTTGCTCCATCAGGCGGGCGGGCATACGCAATACGAGATCGATTTCGGAAAGAATCTTTTGCATCATAAAGAGGTTTCCACTTCAGAGACTCTTGACGATTTGCAACTCGGTGGACGGAAAGAGGAGAGTTCGGAAGAGAAGGAGTTTTCCTTCGATTTCAACGAACCCGGGAAAAAAGAGAAAAAAAACCGCCGATCTTCCCGACGCAGCGCTGAAAAGAACGTCGAAGAGGAAGAAACGGCTTTCGACTTCGGTGATCTGCCCAAACCCTCCAAAGAGGAGGGTGGGGGCCTTGGCAAATTCGTCAACTGGATGAAACAACTCTTTTGAGACATATATTAAGGATGGGAGAAGACTATGGCACATTTTGACATTGAAATCGAGACAACGGCCGGTGCAGACAACGGAATCGAGGGCGCCAAAATCAAAGCGATCGGTGTCGGAGGCGGCGGCGGAAATATGATCAATCACATGATTTCCGAAAATGTCAAGGGGATCGATCTGATCGTCGCTAATACCGATGCGCAGGCTCTGGACTCATCGATGGCTCCGATCAAGCTGCAGCTTGGACCCAACGTCACCCGGGGACTCGGAGCCGGAATGAAGCCCGAAATCGGCCGCGAAGCTGCTTTGGAGAGTTTCGGAGAGATCAAAGAGACTCTCGCGGGGGCCGACATCGTCTTTATCTCCGCGGGTCTCGGCGGCGGTACGGGCACGGGAGCCGCCCCGATCATCGCCCAGGCGGCCAAAGAGGTCGGAGCGCTTACCGTCTCCGTCGTCACCACCCCTTTCCGTTTCGAAGGTCGCAAACGTCAGCAGCTCGGAAAAGCGGGACTCGAAGAGTTGAAGCGTGAGAGCGACTCCATCATCGTCGTTCCCAACGAGCGGCTGCTCTCCATCGTCGAAAAGAATCTCGGTATCAAAGAGAGTTTCCGCCTCGTCGACGATGTCCTTTGTCAGGCGGTCGCCGGGATCTCCAACGTCATCCTCTCCCACGGCCCCAACGACATCAACCTCGACTTCGCCGACGTCAAGACGGTCATGAGCCACCGCGGACTGGCGCTCATGGGATCGGGCAGCAGCACCGGAGCCAACGCCGCTTACGATGCGGCCAAGGCGGCCATCGATTCGCCCCTGCTGGACAACATCTCCATCAACGGAGCCAAAGGGGTGCTGGTGCACTTCCATATTCATCCCGACTATCCGATCCTGCAAATCTCCGAAGCGATGGATATCATCGAAGAGCATGCGGACGAGGATGCCAGCGTCATCTTCGGTACCACGACCGACAACAATCTCGAAATCGATCAAGTCAAGATCACGATCGTTGCGACCGGATTCGAGGAGCCCGAAAGCGTGGCGGCTCCGACTCAGGCCGAAAAGGCGAAGAGCGCGACGGATCTTCTCGCCTCCCGTTCGGCGGGCAACAACGCCAACCCCTACAACACCTTCCAGGGCGGAAGAAAAGTGGTGGGAGGCTACGATATCGACGAAGATCTCCTGGATGTGCCGACCTTTCTGCGCAAGCAGATGGATTGAGAGAAAGCCTTTTCTCCTCTCCCCCTCCTTTTCCCTCTTTTTTTCGCTACCATAATCTCTCATCAATTGAACAAAACAGCTAAACATTTTTTTTGAATACATAAGGAGACAAGAATGAAATACATTAAAAAAATCGGAAACTATGGAGCGGGTCTCGGACTGGGCGCCCTCTTGGCCGTCGGTCTGGGCGGCTGCCAACAGCGTTCGAGCGAGCAGGCGGCTGCGGCCCAGCCTCAGCAGAAAAACGCCTTCGTCGTTATCGAGGAAGTCAAACCCGGCAAGTACAAGGTCGCGGAGGAGTTTCCCGCCAAGGAGACCCGCATCATCCTCAAGAAGCTCGACGGGACGGAGAAGGTCCTCACAAAAGAAGAGATGGATGCCTTGATCAAAAAGGAGGAGGCGAAGATCGAAAACGGTACGTCGCCTCTGACCAGCCCCGAAGGTGCGCAGGTGGCCCAGCAGGGAGGTCTGAGTCTGGGGGAGGCGATCCTCGCCAGCGCCGCGGGAGCGATGATCGGCTCCTGGATCGGCAGCAAACTCTTCAACAACCCCAACTACCAAAAGACCCGGCGTGCCGGTTACAAGACTCCCACGGCTTACAACCGCAGCGTCAACAGCTTCAAAAAAGGCGCCCGTACGACGAGCCGAAGCTCAAGCACTCGGCGCAGCGGCTTTTTCGGTAGCAGCCGTTCGATGACGAGTAGCCGAAGCCGCAGCGGTTTCTTCGGAGGCTGAGAAATGGTCCGATTGCGCCCCGTCGAGCCGCTCGATACCGCCTATCTCGAAGAGCTGGGGTTCACTTGGCATACCGACAGCGACGAGACCCCTTATCTGGCCGACGTCCTCGTCGAAGTGACGGAGGCGGAGGCGGAAGCTTACTACGAAGCGGGCAACGAACTTTACGATATGTACGTTGCCGCGGGCGAGCATGTGATCGCCAACAATCTCTTTCACGAGATCGGCATCCCCTTCAACCTGGTGGAGTTGATCAAAGAGAGCTGGGAGAACGAAGTGCATTGGCATCTCTACGGTCGCTTCGATCTGGCCGGAGGGATCGACGGCAAGCCGATCAAACTGCTGGAGTTCAATGCCGACACCCCCACGGCGCTCTTCGAGACGGCGATCGTCCAGTGGGCGATCCTCAAGCGCAACGGTCTGGACGAGATGGCCCAGTTCAACGGCGTCTACGATGCGCTGCTGGAAAACTTCAAACGCCTCGTGACGCTGGAGGAGAGCGTGGAGGGTTTCCACGAGCGCTACGAGGGGTGGCGCTTTCTCTTTACCTCGATCCGGGGCAACGCGGAGGAGGAAAATACCGTCCGACTCTTGCAATACATTGCGACAGAGGCGGGATACGAGACGGAGTTTGCCTACATCGACGAGATCGAATTCGACGCAGAGGAGGGGATCTTCTACGAGGGGGTCAACTACGAACTCTGGTTCAAGCTGATTCCCTGGGAGGCGATCGCCCTCGAGGAGCCGGATCTTGCGATGCTTCTGACCCAGATCGTCCGCAACCAAAAAGCGATCATCTTCAACCCCGCCTACACTCTGATGTTCCAGAGCAAAGGGATGCTCAAAATCCTCTGGGATCTCTACCCCGGTCATCCTCTGCTCCTGGAGAGCTCGTTCGAGCCGCTTAAGGGGAAAATGCAGGTCAAAAAGCCCTTTTTCGGGCGTGAAGGGGGCAACGTTGCGATCCTGGAGAGCGACGGCAGCACCGTGGTCACCGATCTGCAGGGAGAGTACGCCAATTTTCCGATGCTCTACCAGGAGTATGCGGAGCTGCCGGCGGACACCGAGGGGCGGCGCTATCAGGCTGGGCTCTTTTTCGCCTACGAATCCTGCGGTCTGGGTTATCGGCGCGGCGGAGAGATCCTTGATAATCTCTCCAAATTCGTCGGCCACGTGATCGTTCCCGCATGAAAACGTCAACGATAAGATTTTTTTTCACCGTTTTGGTTTCGGGTCTTGTGTCGCTGACAGCCGGAAAGCCCGGACCTTTGGCTGCCGTCGACTCCGCGGGGGAAAATGCCGTTCGCGTGGTGAAAAAACCGATACTAAAAGCCCAAAAAGTCCTCATCGACAAATCGGAGCGTACGCTCTATTTGATCCGCAACGGCAAAGTCTATCGTCACTATCACATCGCCCTGGGCAGGCACCCCGAAGGTCCGAAAATTAAAGAGCACGACGGACGCACCCCGGAGGGGAACTATACGCTCGATTATAAAAATGCGCAGAGCCATTATTACCGGGCGATCCACGTCAGCTATCCCGGCCCCAAAGATCTAGCCCGGGCCAAAAAGCTCGGCATCAACCCCGGCGGGGCGATCATGATCCACGGACAGCCCAACTGGTGGGGCTGGCTTTCACCCATTCGTCAGCGCTTCGACTGGACCGCCGGCTGCATCGCCGTCAGCAACGGCGATATGGACGAGATCTGGCAGGCGGTCGCACCGGGGACGCCGGTTGAGATAAGGCCGTAAGGCCGTGCTACGTATTACGTGTTACGTGCTACGAATTGGGTTGGAATATTGAGTCTTGGGCCCGCCATTGTGAACTTGATTCAGAATCCACGGTTGCCTAGGTATACGAAGCTTTGGATTCCGGATCGAGTCCGGAATGACAAATGTTTGTCAGAAAACTCAATTCTTAACACTTAGCACGTAGCACTTAACACATAACACGTAACACGAAAAAAAAGGATTCCTATGGCCAAACCGGAGGCACAATGGTTGACCCTTCCTGCGGACTATCCTCCCGAAAAGCGGGAGCGGGTTCTGCGGCGTTACGGGATCAAACCGGGAAATATCGACCGGGTCTGGGAGGCCGACGGCGCCGTACTCTATCGCCTCAAGCGGGGGCTCTCTCCCAAACTCCCGTCCGAGATGCTGCCCGATGAGGAGCGCAAAGGGCGGATCCTTCGTATCGCCGACTATATCGAGGAGTATCGGCGGCTCATCGAGGCGGAGCGGGAGGCGGAGCGCCGCAGCCGGATCGAGGAGATCCGCCGTTTCAGCGGCCGGGAGCTGGAGAGTTTCGGCCGGGCGATCCTGGATCTCAAGGGGCGCAGAGCCGGGCGGCTTTTCGATCTGGAGCTGGTCCGCTACGGCCGGGACCGCCGGATCGAGACGGAGATCAGCAGCGGCGATATCGTGCTGATCAGCCGGGGCGATCCCCTCAAAAGCGATCTGAGCGCCACGGTCATGGGGGTGGGGCGCAACCATATCGAGCTGGCTTTTTCCCAGAGCCCTCCACGCTGGGCACTCAAAGAGCGGGTGCGGATCGATCTCTTCGTCAACGATGTGACCTTCAAGCGGATGGAGAGCAACCTGGAGCGGATGCGCCATCTGGAGGGTCCCTACCGCCGGATCCGGGATATTCTCCTGGGGCTGGCGGAGTGCGGCCCGGCCCCGAGGCTGGAGCAGGCCCCGATCCAGGGGCTCAATGCATTGCAGCAGGAGGCGGTGGAGTGCTCCCTGGGGATGCAGGATCTCTTTTTGATCCACGGCCCGCCGGGGACGGGCAAGACCACGACCCTGGATCGGGTGATCCGGGCTCACGTGGAGCAGGGGGACCGGGTGCTGGCGACGGCCGATTCCAACGTAGCGGTGGACAATCTGCTGGAGAAGCTCTCCGCCGAGGGGGAGCTGGATCTGCTGCGCATCGGCCATCCGGCGCGGATCGATTCGGCCCTGGAGCGCTACAGCCTGATGGTTCGGCTGACCCAGGCTCCCGAATACCCGGAGATCCTGCGCCTGCAGGAGGAGGCCAAAGCCGCCGCCGAGCGCCGCAGCGCCTTCAGCAAACCCACCCCCGCCCGCACCCGGGGGATGAGCCGGGAGCGGATCCTGAAACTGGCCGAGGAGGGGCGCAGCTACCGGGGAGTAAGCCCCGAGACCCTGCGCTCCATGGCGAGCTGGTACCGGGAGGAGGAGAAGACCCAGGCGGCCTTCGACCGGCTGCGCCAGCTGGAGGAGGCGACGATCCGGCGCTTGGTGAATGAGGCGGATGTGGTGCTGGCCACCAACGCCATGGTGGGTGCCGAAGCCCTGGAGGGGGTCACCTTCGACCTCTCGGTGGTGGACGAGGGGAGCCAGCAGATCGAGCCCTCGACCCTGCTGCCCCTGCTGCGCTCCCCCCGGGGGATCCTGGCGGGGGACCACCGCCAGCTCCCCCCGACGGTGCTCAGCGATCTGGAGATCCTCAAACGCTCCCTCTTCGAGCGCCTGATCGCCGAGGGGCGCGTACCGGCGACGATGCTGCGGGTGCAGTACCGGATGAACGAGACGATCATGGATTTTCCCAACCGGCTGATGTACGAGGGGAAGCTGGAGGCCGACGCTTCCGTCGCCAATCGCCGCCTGGAGCTGAGAGGCTCCGTCACCTCGGAGCTTCTCGATCCCCGCTGGCCCGTGGTCTTCGCCGACAGCTCCGGCACCGAAGCCCCCGAGCGCCTGCCGCCCCGCTCCACCTCCTACGAAAACCCCTGGGAGGCCCAGCAGATCGCCGGCTGGATCGGCGAACTGACCGCCGCCGGCGTCCCCGCCCGCTCCATCGGCGTCATCACCCCCTACCTGGCCCAGGTGAAGCTCCTGCGCCGGCTGCTGGAGGGAATCGAGGGGATCGAGGTCAAAAGCGTCGACGGCTTTCAGGGACGGGAGAAGGAGGTGATCTTCATCTCCCTGGTGCGCAGCAACCTGGCCCGCGCCGTGGGCTTCGTTTCCGATGCCCGGCGTCTCAATGTGGCGATGACACGGGCGCGGAGTAAACTTGTTTTGGTGGGGGATCGACGGACTTTGGAGCCTAATGCGCCTTTTGATCGGCTTTTTAAGTGGTTCAAGGGGCGGGGTGATGCGAAGGTTTTTTCTTACCAGGAATGAGCATTTCCTCCCGTCCCTAGGGGATTCTCTTCATTTCTTTTTCCTTGTTTCGCGACAAAGAAAAGAAACGAAGTAAAGAAAAAGAAAGCGCGAGGGACTGACGCCAGGTAAATTCCTTCCTATTTATATCGCATCTATGCAGGAGTATTGAGCTTGTAACGATTATTGTGAGGAATAAATTAGCCGTTAGGGTAATTTATTCCACTCCTCGTATTTGTTAAGTGCTTAAGCTGTATTTATCTTTTCTATTTGCAAAAGCAGGCATAGTTCCTTCTAGCACCTCAATTATTTTATTATTTATTTCTTTACTTTCAATAGCTCCCATGAGATATGTTATCTTATTTTTGTTTGCTTTATCTATTTCAGTATAAATAATTTGTTCAGCATCGGAAACAACTGCAATATTTGGGTTATGTGTAACAATGATGATTTGACGCCTTTGTTTTGCTTGCTTTATATATGGAACTAAATATTCAAATACTGATTCATTATCTAAGTTATCCTCTGGCTGATCTATAATTAAAGGAATATCCCCTTTATCCACCAATAAATAGAAGATAATCAATAATGCTCCTCGTTCTCCAGGTGACAGTTGTTCGATTCCCCGTCCATCCATTTTTATATCATATTGAACTTCTAAGTAGTCAAGATTCCAAAGAGTTAAATAAAAATCTTGAAGTTTTTTATAATCTCTAAACTGCCTATCTATTTTTTTATTTTTCTTAATAATAAATTCAATTTTTCTTTGCAATTTGAAAATATTTTTTAAATTGATTTCTTCTATTGATTTAATACTATCCATTATTTTTTGCTCATCAAATTTCATTCTACTTTTATGAAAAAAATCCATTATACTTTCATATAACTTTCTTTTATTTAGAACAATATTAGAAGTAAATTCTATAAATCCTTTGTTTGCATGAATATTAGCTTTTTCATCTTTCACAAATTCTAAAATAGGTTTGTATAGTTCTTGATATATTTTTAATTCTTCTTTGTTTACACCTGTTAAATTCATATTTTTAATCAAATTCTCATCTATTGTAAAATGTCTATTAAATTGTTCAGCCCACTTATTTAGTTGTTTTTTTAGAAAAAATGATTTTGCTTCCTTTGACATTTTTTTATTATTTATATCTTTTCTATAATTTTCATATATTTTCTTCATTTTTTTTGTGCCAATATATTTATT
>JALWNT010000064.1 GCA_027080995.1 Campylobacteraceae bacterium
AGCGACCTATTTCCACAACAAAGTCAAAGATCGCATCGACTACAACTTCAGCACCTGGAGCTATTTCAACAGCCCCAACGACTACACACTCGACGGTATCGAAGTCTCCACAGAGTATGCGATCTCCACTATCGATACGGTCCTGAGCGCCAACTGGACCCATATGTTCTCCTTGACCGACGATCAGGGAAATCCGATTCTTCGCGTTCCGCGTAACGAGGGCAATCTCTTCCTCGACTACTCCTGGAGCCCCACGATCCATCTGGGCGCCAACCTCCAGTATGTCGGCAAACGCACCGACTACGGCAACGTAGCGCTGGGAAGCTATACTCTCGTCAACCTCAGCTACACTCAAGAGATCAGCTCCCGGCTAAACCTCTCGTTTCAGCTCCACAATCTCCTCGATCGAAACTACGAAGAGGTCCACGGCTACAGCACCGAGGGGCGCTCCATCTACGGCAAGGTGGAGTACAAGTTTTAAGAAAATTGGATGTTGGATGAATTTGTTGATCGATGATAGTCGGAACGGATGATGGATAGAAGAGCGATGCGTTCTGAAGGGTGGCGCCTTTTCCCGCGAGCCTACATCGGATACAAACTCTTCAACTCCCTCTTTCTCGGTTTGAACGTCGGAACAATCTTCACCATCTATAAACCCCTCGACCCATCCGTCTACTCCCTCGGGGGGATCCTCCTGGCTCTGGCGATGCTGGGCATCGCCCAACTCTACGGCCGGATTATGACTCTGCGCTGGTTTTTTTACATCAGCCTCTTCGTCGAACTGGTGGTTTTGGCGATGGTGCTCTTTTTTCTTTCGCACCCCTACACCTGGCTGACGGCGATGCTGATCTACGCCGGATATCAGGCGACTTTCGCTTTCGGCAGCTACCTGGTCCGCGCCGAGACTCTGGCCCTGGACGAAGACGAACTGCTGCGCCGGGTCGACAGCGCCAAACAGATCGGCTATCTCATCGGAATGGCCGGCTCCTGGATCTTTTACAAAATCCTGGAAATGCGGGGAATCCACAGCTCCGAAGTCAAGGTTTACGATCTGCATTGGCTTCTGCTGGGATGCGAACTGGTTATAATTTTTCTGTTGGTGAGGAGTTTTGGACGAAAGAGTCGATAGAGAGTCTCAAGCATGGCCCTTTGGGCCTCACGTCGCAAGAAACGTGTTATGTGTTATGTGCTACATATTAATTGAAGTGATGCCGCAAAGCGGCACGAACCGAAATTTCTCATTCCCAACTTCTCATTCCTGATTTTTGCGGAGGGAAATATGCCGATTCAGATCAAAACCGGAGACATCACGAAAGAGAGCGTCTGCGCGATCGTCAACGCGGCCAACTCCTCCTGTATGGGCGGCGGCGGAGTCGACGGGGCGATCCACCGCGCCGGCGGTCCCGAGATACTGGAGGAGTGCAAGCGGATTCGGCGCGAAGAGTTGCCCGAAGGGCTCCCGACCGGCCAAGCCGTCGCTACGACGGCGGGACGGATGAGCGCCCGCTACGTCATCCACACCGTCGGCCCCGTCTGGGGACGCTGCGGCAGACCCGATCAGTGCGATCGGCAGTTGGCCGACGCTTACCGCAACTCTCTGCTCCTCGCCCACCGACTCGGCTGCCGATCGATTGCTTTTCCCGCCATCTCGACGGGCATCTACGGCTTTCCGGCCGACCGGGCGGCGAAAATCGCCTGGCAAACCGTGCAGGAGTATCTCCGTGACGATCCCGAGATGGAAGTGATCTTCGTTTTTCACTCCGAACGCAGCCGCAGAATTTTCGAAGAAGCAATAAAAGGCTCTGAAAAACCTCTATCATTCTGGGCTTGACCCGGAATCCAGGGCTTTAAATGCCCACAAAACCGTGGATCCTGAATCAAGTTCAGGACGACGAAGAGGAAACTTTTTAGTTTTTCAGAGCACTCAATAGGAAATTAATCATCCCTCAACTCCTTCTTTATTGTGGCGTGCAACTCCCGACAAAAATCGCTGTAACAAACAAGCCGATCGAGCTCGATGTTGTCGCAGTTGGGCAGCTGCATCCGCAGATAATCGTCCTCTCCCCGTCGGTAGAAGAGCAACCCGCTGAAGACAAACCCCTCCTCTCGCAGTAATTGGACGATTCTGTCGGGATCCCGGCACCGTGCCAGATTGACGTCGGCGTAGATCATATCGACGTGCTTGCGGTAGAGGATATGCAAAGCGTGGCGTATCCTGGGGAGGATATCGTCTGCGTCCGCTTCGATCAGCAGGGTGCCTGTCTGATTGTAGGGACTCATTTCGAAGCGAACCCGACTGGCCTCTTTCTCGGATTTCTTTTCCGGAGGAGTCACCGCTTTCAAACCGTTGTTGGCGTAAATCTTTTCGAGAAGAGTCCGATACGATCGCGGCAGGCGTGCGGGGCGTTCCTTCTCCTCTTTGAGGATTTTGAAACCCACCAAGACGGCTCCGCGCTTTCGGCTGTGCAAGGCGTTGGGATCGGTCAGGGACATCGTCGCCGGCACTAGACCCAGCACCAGCGCACTCTCGCCGAATCCTTGCCGCAGATTGGCCCGCTGGCTGTAGGGGTGCATCGTGAGCGCTTCCCCGAAGACGGCGTTGAGACGCATCTCTCTAGCGCGTACCATAATCCGATCGAGCATCGCGTTCATAATCCCCTGTCCTTTGTATTCGGGATCCACAACCGCCACCCCAACCTCCGCAATCCGCGACCCGGGCACCATAATCAGAGCGAAATGGCCGACGATCTTCCCCTCGCGGGTCTGAGCCACGACGGAGGCGATCTCTCCGCTTTCGTTGAGCTGACGGATCTTTTTGGGGTAGTAGAAGATCGCTTTGAAATAACTGTAGGTGTAATTGTTGTAGATCAGACGGCTAATCGCTTCGCCGTCTCCCGCTTCAAAATCCCTGATCTGGATTGATGCGGGTTTGAGCGAAGCGGGGGAGTTGTCTTCCAGGTCGCTGTAGGGGCGCCAAATTTCTCCGTGAAATTCGATGGGATGGGATTTGAAGATCGTAAACGACTTCCCCTCTTTTCCCAGATTGGAGAAGCGCAGCTCATCCACGTAATTCGGCACGCGTTTCAGCCCGCCTGTCCGATCGGAAGCAAGATACTGTTCGTAGTTGAACGGCAAGCCCATATCGTGGACACTGACCTGTATGCCGTGCGGTTGCAGCAGAATATCGACATCGATAAGCCCCTCCTGCCCCCGGGGATAGGCGTGGCGCACGGCGTTGCTCACCAGCTCACGCACCGCCTGCAGAATCTTCCGGATCACCTCCGCTTCCAGCGCCGCCAGATGGGCGGTCTCTTCGACCGTATGCAGAGCCAGGGGGATGAATTTGGGGTCGTTGGGGATGCTCAGACTGACGCTGCGTTTCATCGTTTCGCCTCGTCGAGCGCCTCCACCGCCGCGAGGCAGAGGATCTTCATCCCGATCGCCAGGGCATCGTCGTCCACGTCGAAACGGGTATTGTGCTGAGGGACGCAGGTGCCTTTCTCTTCGTTGCAGATCCCCAGGCGGAAAAAGGCCCCCGGAACGATCTGCAGATAGCGGGCGAAATCCTCTCCCCCCATCACCGGATCGATGAGATCGACGAGACCTTCGGGACCCAGGACCTCCAGAGCGGCCCGCTTGAGCAGATCGACCATATGGTCATTGTTCTTGAGCTCCGGCGGTCCGAATTCGTAATCGAAATGGTACTTGGCGTCCATCGCTTTGCAGATCCCGGCAATCGTCGT
>JALWNT010000065.1 GCA_027080995.1 Campylobacteraceae bacterium
AAACATCACGAATGCATGCGGGGAATAGGAAGCGAAGAGGTTTTGGCTACGATAGAAGAGCTGCTGCAGAGCAAAGAATTTGATTCATAAAGCACACTACAAAAGGTCTTCCACAGGCCTCAAAGAGGGAGCCGGATAATCGTAAAATTTACGAATCGCTGACCGCTTCGTCACTTTCAAGAAACTCTTCGAAATATTCACGAATCAAGTCATCACTGATCTCTTCTCGTTTTTCGGCTCGAAGATTGTGTACCCTCTTGTAGAGGATATATTTTTCGATGATGTTCATCCGGGCCACTTTTTCGTAAAAGCCGAAATAGAGAGGGGCCTCTTCTCCGGTGAGCTCCTTATGGTGCAGTTGCAGAAGTCCCCGATGCATCTCCTCGATCTCGTCGATGCTCTTGGCTTCGAATTTGGAGTCGATAAATACACGAATCTCCGGTACACTGAGATCACATTGAATCTCTTGAGCGAAACGTTTGAGAAGCACGTTGATCTCTTTGCTCTGTTCGAAATTGAAATCGGCATTGCGTAAATATCGGTAAAGTTTCGGTTTGGTCTTTCTCCAGTTGTAGAGGGTACTGATCTGTACCTCGAAATTTTGAGAGATTTCACGATTGCTTAACATTATCCATCCTGTTTTTTAGTCGTTCTTCGTCGACGATCGAATAGGTAGCGGTCGCGTACGCCACCAGAACCTCCGAGACATAGATCTCCACCACCGCGAACGCCGTGCGGCGGGTGCGGTTGATGACCCGCGCCTCCGCGAGGAGCCGTTCCCCGCTGGCGGGGCGCAGATAGTTGATCTTGAGCTCGATGGTGACGCTGGTATAGCCCGCATCCAGCTGGCTGATCACCGCGTACCAGCCGCAATGATCCGCCAGCGTGGCGATGGCGCCGCCATGCACCACCCCCAAATGCTGCATATGATGGGGGCGAATGGCGAACGCAAGCTTTGCGCTTCCTTCGCCTAATTCTACCACTTCTCCCCCGATATACGAAAGAAAATCCCGATCACGGCGATCGAGTTCTTCAAACTGCATCCAGGACCTTCACCCCGTCATTTTCGAGGACTTCGACCGCCCGGAGCATCTCCACCGGATCGGTTTTGATCAGGAAAACCCCCAGGGGGCCTCCGTGGCAGGTATAGGCGTACTGGATGTTGATCCCCTCAGCCGCCAGCAGAGAGACAATCCGATGGAAACAGCCCGATTCGTGGGCGATCTCCACGGCGATCATGGCAGAGACCTTGACGCTGAAGCCCCCCGCTTCCAGCAGCTCCTTCGCCCGCTCCGTCTCCGCGACGACGAGACGCAGGATCCCGAAATCCCCCGCCTCCACCAGCTCGATGCTCCGGATCCGGATCCCCGCCTCCGCCAAGATCCCCGTCACCTCCCCCAGCCGCCCGACTTTGTTCTCCAGAAAGACCGAAAGCTGCTTGATCGATTTGCTCATTTTTTAGTCCTTGGTTGTTAGTCTCTAGTCGTTAGTATTTTCGGTGTCGCCTTCGGCGACGATTTGAATAAAAGCGTTGCTCCGCAACGCAAACCGCCATCCAAAATCCAAAATCCAAAATCCAAAATCATTTCCGCTTGTCGACCACTCTCACCGCTTTGCCCATACTCCGCTCGATGGTGTTGGGCTCGACCAGTTTGACGTCGGCATTGATGTAGAGGTTGTTGAGCAGGCTGGCCTGGATCGCTTTGCGGATGCGTTCGAGTTCGCCCACGTTGTCGGTCATGATCTCCTCGCTGACCTCCACCATGATCTCCAGTTTGTCCAGATGCCCCTTCTTCTCGGCAATGATCTGGTAGTTCAGCGTCACCCCTTCGGCGTTGGCGATGACGTGCTCCACCTGAGAGGGGTAGACGTTGACTCCGTTGACGATGAGCATATCGTCGGCCCGCCCGACGATGCTCTCCATCCGGGCGTGGGTCCGGCCGCAGCCGCAGGGCTCTTTGACGATCGACGTGATGTCTCCGGTGCGGTAGCGAATGATCGGCAACGCCTGCTTCGTCAGCGTCGTGATGACCAGCTCGCCGCGCTCCCCTTCGGGCAGCACTTCGCCCGTCGCCGGATCGATGATCTCGGCGAGGAAGTGGTCTTCGAAGAGATGGAGCCGGTCGCTATGCGAACAGCTGCAGCTGACCCCGGGGCCGATGATCTCCGAGAGGCCGTAGACTTCGTGATAAGCGATCCCCCAGGCTCTGGCCACCTCCTTCTTGAGCCCTTCGCTGGTGGGCTCGGCGCCAAAGATCCCCACTTTGAGCTTGTAGTCCTTGCGAAATTCGCTGCCCGCTTTGGCTGCCACCTCCGCCAGATGCAGGGCGAAACTGGGGGTACAGGCCAGCACCGTCGCGCCGAAATCCCGCATCAGCATCAGCTGCCGGTCGGTGAATCCGCCGCTGGCAGGCACCACCGTCGCCCCCACCTTCTCGGCGCCGTAGTGAAAGCCGAGCCCCCCGGTAAAAAGTCCGTATCCGTAGGCGTTGTGGACCACATCCTCGGCCCCTACCCCAGACATGGTGTAGACCCGCGCCATCACTTCGTTCCAGACCTCCATATCGTGGGCGTTGTAGCCGACCACTGTCGGTTTGCCCGTGGTGCCGCTGGAACTGTGGATCCGCACCACTTCACTCATCGGCACGCAAAAAAGCCCGAAGGGGTAGTGGTTGCGCAGATCCTGCTTGCGGGTGAAGGGGAGCCGTTGCAGATCCTCCAGCGTGCGGATATCCTCCGGCGTGATCCCCCGCTCCTCGAACTTCTCTCTGTAAAAAGGATTGACGGCATAGACCCGCCGGGCCGTCTCCTGCAAACGTTTGAGCTGCGTCGCTTCGATCTCCTCCCTCGAAGCACTCTCCACCGTGTTCCAGATCATTTTTTCTCCTCCTTTTGAAAACGGGCTTGAGCCCGTTTTTAGTCGCTAGTCTCTAGTCGTTAGTCGATAGTATATCAAGGGGTCGCCTTCGGCGACAGTTTAAAAAAGGCGTTGCCCTGCAACGCAAACCGTAATCCATCATCCAAAATCCAACATCCAAAATCACTCCCCCATCTCCTTTGCGTCAGCAAGGGCATGATGCAGCACGGCGATATTCTGCTCCGCCACTTTGGCGTTGATCTGCCGCAGGGCCGTTTCGATCTCTTCGATGCTGAAAGGAAAGTCCGGTACCGTGGCCAGCGTCACCCCCAGCATGAAAACATTGAGCCCCTGGATGGGGAACTCCCCGGCCAGGGCCCGAGCGTTGGCGTCGATGATGTGGACATGGAACGGCAGCCCCTCCGGGAAGGGCTCCTGGGCATTGCTCACCACATGGCCGCCCTCTTTGAGGAGTTGGAGATTGCGCAGGGCTTCGTTGGCGTCCAGGCCGATGAGTAGATCGGCCTGGCCTCTATCGATGACGGGATTGGCGAAGTCCCCGATCTTGATGTCGCAGCTGACCGCCCCGCCCCGCTGGCTCATTCCGTGATTCTCCGTCCCCAGGAACTTCAGATCCCGATTGCCCGCACAAAGGGCCAGCACCTTGACCAAAAAGACCGACCCCTGCCCGCCGAATCCGGCAATGACGGTTTGGTATTTCATGATACAACCTCGCTTCGGGAGGAATGGTGAATGGTGAATGGTTTCGGTAGACGTTGCTCTGCAACGCTTTTTATTGGAGGCGGGATTTCAGTCCCGTATGCAGGGCCAAAGCCCTGCCCCCAATGACCAA
>JALWNT010000066.1 GCA_027080995.1 Campylobacteraceae bacterium
GGCGTACTCCCGCAGCTCGGCAAACTCGAAGCCCTCCCCCTGGAAGATCGAAGCGTTGTTGCCCAGCATCTCTCCGAAGACTTGCTTGCGGGTTTTGAGGAGAATCTTTTTGGCGGCGATATTCATCTCGTTTTCCTTTGGGAAACGGAGTGAAGAGTGAAGAGTGAAGAGTGAAGAATTTCGGTAAGTTTTTCTTCGAAAAACATTTTATTTTTCATCAACAGCTCATTCCTTTCCTTCAAAAAATAAGGCGTTTCGAAGAAACGCAATCCGTAACTCATCACTCTTCACTCCCCATTCCTAACTCGGCGGTTCCCATTCTACGGAATGGGAACCGCCGCCAAGACTTGCTCGATGAGGTAATCCTGGCTGATCTCCTCCGCCTGGGCTTCGTAGCTGAGGATGATGCGGTGACGCAGGACCTCTTTGGCGACGTAGGCGATCTCGATGGGGGAGACATAATCTTGCCCTTTGAGGTAGGCGATGGCGCGGCTGGCTTTGTACATATCGATGCTTCCTCGGGGAGAGGCGCCGAATTCGATGTAGGGTTTGATCTTCTCCAGGCCGTATTTCTCCGGCTCACGGGTAGCGAAGACCAACTCGACGATGTAGCGCTCGATCTCGGGATCCATATGGATCGCCATCGCCTCCTGCCGCGCCTTTTCCAGGTCCGCTTCGTCGGCGACCTGCTCGATCTCGTCGAAAGCGTTGTTGGCGACGCGACGGGCGATCTCCAGCTCCTCATCCCGGGTGTTGTAGCCGACCACCACTTTCATCATAAAGCGGTCCAGCTGAGCTTCGGGGAGTTCGTAGGCCCCCTCCTGCTCCACCGGGTTCTGTGTCGCCATAACGAGAAAGGGCAGCCGAATCTTGAAGGTCTCGTCTCCGATGGTCACCTGCCGCTCCTGCATCACCTCCAGCAGGGCCGATTGGACCTTCGCCGGAGCCCGGTTGATCTCGTCGGCCAGCAAGAGGTTGGTAAAGACGGGACCTTTTTTGATCTTGAACGTGTTGTTGGTGGGATCGTAGATCTCGGTCCCGATGATGTCGCTGGGCAGGAGGTCGGGGGTGAACTGGACCCGTTTGAAGTCCAAGCCCAGACTCTTGGCCAGGGCGTTGACCGTCGTGGTCTTGGCCAGGCCGGGGACGCCCTCCAGGAGGATATGCCCCCGGGTCAGGAGTCCGGCCAGCAGCGCTTCGACCATCTTCTCCTGTCCGACGACGACTTTGCGTATTTCGTTTTTGATCCTTGCGATCGTCTGCACGATGTAGCTCCTTGCGATGTATTACAAAGAGTCTACTTGAGTGAGTTTAACTGAGAGTTAACGTTACTTGGAGGAGCCTCCCACGACATAGACGCTGCGCTTGAGAGGAATCGCCGCGGCCTCCCGGGCTTCGAGGCCCAGCTTTTTCGCCAGCGGCGGAGGAAGCAGCCTCGCCTCCAGCACCGTTTCGACCCGGTCTCCGGGCCGCAACGCGACATCGAAGTGGAAGCGTTTGCTCTGCCCGGCGGCGGGAATCGTATTTTCCAGCAGAGAGTCCGCCAGCCAGGGAGCGGTGGGTTTGCCGTTTCGGGCGAGGACGCGGCGCATCTTTTGCACCGGCAGTTTCTGCGCCTTTGCTCCACGGACGATCGTCGTGTGCAGCTCGAGGATGCGCGCCGGATGGGTCAGCAGCGGATGGGGAGTGTCATTCTTCACAACCACGTCGAAGCCCTTCTCTTTCGCCTGCACAAGGAGTGTGAGGTAGGCCGAGAGCATCGCCGCACCGTGATGCAGCCCCGCCGCTCCGTGCCAGGCGTGGGTATCGCTCTGACGGATCGTCGTCGCACTTCCTGGCACCCGGGGCATATGGCAGCCGATGCAATTCTTCCCATCAAGATCCACGCCTTTGTCACCCATTCGGCAAAGATCCAACCCGTGGCCGTTGACCTTGTGGCTGTGGCAGCCCATGCAGACTTCGCCGCTGTAGTAGATCGGATTGCGGTAGTCGATGTCGTGGTAGGGAGAGCCGACCTTTTTGCGCGAAAAGCCGAGCCAGGAGCGCTCGATGTGGTAGGTGACCACCTTGTCTTCTCTGCCTTTTTCCGCGGAGTAGAGAAGCTTGTCGGCCTTTTGGCGATAGAGGTTCCGATTCGCCTGCGCGTGCTTTTCGATCCGCTCGATCCGGTGGCAGCTCAAACAGGTCATCCCCCGCTCCCCCTCCGCACTCTTCGCCTCCGGTGCGTGGCAGTTGCGGCAGGATTTTTTCTCGGGACTGCGCCGCAGCATCGCCGCGAAGAAAGGATCCTTTTTCGCCGAGGAGAGCGCATGGGCGGAGGATTCGAACTCCTGGACGATGGCAGGATGGCAGCTGCGGCACGCTCCGAGATCGAAGGCGTTGAGGAGAAAGGGCAAAAAGAGAGGAAAAAATTTCATCATAGGGAACTCCGGAGTAAATGATCGGGGATCATAGCGGCTTTCTCCTCCAGCCCCTTTGACGGAGGTCAAAACCGATCAGACGTTGCTCTTTTTCCAGCGGATGATTCATCACCGGTAGATCGTCGCGTATTGTTTCTCCTGTCGAGGCTCCTTTCACACCGATCCGTCGAGATACTCCCCCTTCATCACGACCCTATAGTACGGTTTTTTCGCTCCGTCAAACGGTGTCGCCTTGGCGATGAGCTTCTGAAGCCACCGCTCCCGATCGACGCTGTTTCGACATTTGCATTGGAAGAAGGCGATCTTTTCGTAGAAACCGAGCTTCCTGTCATACTCCATCAGATACTTCGGAATTGTTCCGAACGAGGCGAAAACCTACATCTGCTCGAGTCGATCGAGACCGGGAATGAATTCGACGATCTGCCCGAACAGAAGCGGCCGGATGTGAAACCGCTCTTGTCGCTTCGATATTCTCTGTTCAAAGCGGCCAGTTCATTTTTTCTGTTTATGAACATACGAGCAGTATAAAAATATCGAAGAAGCATACAAAAATTCATTCGAGTGGCGTTTCATATTCCCGGAAGCACTCGATGGCGAGGGAGAATTTGTCGGGTTCGACATCGTCATAGCCAATCCACCCTATCTTTCCAATAAAGAGATTCCCGATACCGATAAGAAAGTCTATATAGAGATTTACGGGATCAGCGACGATCTGTACAACTATTTTTTTACGAAAGGATTCGAGATCGCGAAAAGGGGAGGCTTGCTTTCATATATCACCTCCAATACCTTCATGACGATCAATTCGAAAATCAACGTCAGAAAACTCTTGCAGTCTAAGCGTTTGATAGAATTCATGCCGATCAAAAACCCTTTTGAGGAAGCCGCCGTCGAGCCGATTATCGTCATCGCAAAGAACAATGAAGTGAAAGAGGACTACGAGTTCGACTATGTCGATATCAGAAACGAAGATTTCGATCCGACGAAAAATCGGTACAAAGCGAAGATCTCGATTTTCAGAAACGCCCCCAACAGAGTCTTTTTCACTCCAAACGAGCTGAATATGATGATTTATGACAGATACATCCCCAAAGTCAGAGAACTCCTCGATGCGTACTGGGATAAAATTTCAACAAGCAAAAACATCGCAAAACACAAAAAGGAGCTGGAACTTTACCGACAAAGCCTAAAACCCGGCGACATCACGCTTCTGGGACTGGTGACCGACGGAGGACAGGGACTGGCCACAGGAAACAACGGTAAGTATATCGGAGTCAAGGAGGGGACGAAGGAGGCGACGAGAGTCCGAGAGACCAGATCGCAAAAGCTCACTGAATTCAATAAGAAACACAACACTGATTACAGTATAGAGAATCTGAGCGAATTCGAGATACGAGAGCTTTTCGACTCGTTGAAAGAGCGATACGGCAGAGACGTGTTCGGCCGGGGCTATATCTATCGGATCGTCTCTGACGACGAGATTGCCGATGTGGAGTCTTTGAGTCAGGAGGAGAAGACCAACGGCATCGAAGGAGGCCGTACTTTTGTCCCCTATGACAAAGGCGACAGGGATGGAAACAAATGGTACTACGAAACTTCGTTTTACATAGACTGGAGCAGGGAGAATGTTGAGATATTGAAAAATTACACAAAAGCTAGATTTCAAGGTTATGCTTTTTACTTCAAAGAAGGATTCAGTTGGAGCGATATACATACGGTCGATATCAAATCACGCCTTAAAAGCAATGGTGTATACGATGTCAAAAGTATGAGTTTGTTCACAGTTTGCAAAAGTCTTTCGGACAAATATTTGATTACAATGTTAAATTCAAGATTTATCAGTAATTATGTTTTTTCATTTCTTAATCATACCAATACTTTCCAAATCAATGATGCCAGACAAATCCCCATTATCGTGCCGACCGATGAACAACTGTATCGGTTCGAAGCGGTTTTCGACAGAGCAAAGGAGATAAAAATCAAAGAGTTCGCATCGCAGATCACAAAAGAGGATGCAGATAGAGAGCTGGACGTTATACAGAAGGAAGTGGATGATATGGTGATGGATCTGTATGGTTTACACAATGTCTCAATCCAATCTGAGGAGGAGTGAATATGCAAAAGCTTATCTATGGAATTTTGACGATTCTGTTTGTATATTGGGCGATTTCCACGGTCGCCTTTGAGATCCGAAATCCCAAGGCGAACAGAGTGCAACCTATCATGCATCCCATCTCTGTCTTAAAATGGGAAAAACTCCCCGAATTCCAATGAGACTCCCACTCCGGAGATGGATGTAGAATGAGGGTATCCACCCGAAAAGTACGCAAATGATCCTCAAGATGCATATGCTGTGACACAATGTTGTCAAAGCTACATGCTACAATACCAATGTCTCGATCGAGAGACACCCCCGGCCTGCCGAAAAAAATGTGTCGTCGGCAGTGATCGTAACTTAGGACAATAAAACTTTCACCGTTTCGATCTCCGAAACCTCGACCGTTTTATTGCCTCTATTCACCAGGAGGTAAATTATGAGAACTTATGACACCCTTGTACGCTTCGTCAAAGAAACTGATCGCAAAGAGCTGCTGCACTCACTGGGCTATCACGATCTCCGAAAAGGAGAGGAGAGTTTGAGTGCCTTTTTGGGCGCAGGATCGCTGCGGAATTGGCTGGCGAAAGGACATTACGATTTCGTCCACAGCTCCGAAAGCTTCGCCAAAAAGCTCGCTTCGCTGGCCGGAGTTGATCCAGATGTAATCGACCGGATCATCGATACAGAAGCCAAACGCCGGGCGATCCTCTCCCAGTTGTTGCCACCCTATATTTTCGTCGATACCCGTTTCAGGAGAAAAAACGAACCGATCTTCGCCCTGGCCTTCATGGAGGGAAAACGCCGCATCGCTCTGGACAAAGAGGCGGTCTATGACCGGAGCCTGAGAGAGACTTTGCAGGAAGTAAGCCAAATAATCCGGGAACATTACCGAAACACCGGAGGGAAACTCAATCTTTGGGGGAAGATCCACGAATACCGCTACCACCACCTCGACGGCAGGACGTTTCGCTTCGATACCGAAGGCCGTTTGGTCGAAGAACTCTCTCGGAACCTGGACGAAGGGGGAGCCGTTTTGAGCGTCGGGGGGAAGGAGATCCCGCCCGATCTGCTCATCTCCTGAGAAAAAAACGATAAAAGACTATCAAGGAGAAGACGATGGAGCGAAAAAAGAGAATGAGCCTGGAAGAGCTCAGAGAATTCAAAAGGAAAGAACACGAAGAGATGAGTTTCCAACTCTATTTCAACCTCCCCGTTGGACTGAGAGGAAAAAGCATAGCCTTCGAGACCTCTTTGAGGAAGTTTTTGAGAGAAACGTTGCGACTGCAAAAGACGGACTACGGTAGACCGCCAAGTTTCGACGACAGGCAGTCCGTGATGATAAAGAATAGGCCTGTTGTCTTTTTTGATGCCGGATGCAGGGACAAATATGCTCTCCTTTTCGAAGATACCGATATGAAAGGAGGTGAAGTGCTATTCGACAAGGCGACCAGGCTCGAATATGATGGCGGGCATATCCTCGAGGCTGGCTTCATGGGAGATATCACGGAATGCAGGGAGGATTTCAGCTTGTTTGGATACGCACTTTACGTTCTGATCGAGATCATGAAAAGTACGGAAACAGAGTCTTTCTATTTCAGGCTTACCGATAGGATCAAAAAGGAGATATTCAAGTATATTTTGGAGAACGAAGCGTTGAAAAAGCAGGTTTCCGAAGAGGGATGTTCTTTTGAGATCGAACATCGAAACGGGGAGGATCGGTTTTACATAATAAGCACTTGAACTTCTCTCCAATGCTGCAAAGCAAAGTACCAACAAATAACTGCCAATGACGACGACTACCCCTTCAGCGTCGATCCGCTGATGCGCTCCCTGGTGGCGTTGTTCAAACAGAAATATCCCGAAGGCGGCGTCCTTCGTATCTGCAACCTCTTCAACCTCAAAAATCCCGATTCTGGCACTGCCTTGGAAACGTTTCCCAAAATCGAGGAAAATAAGCACATGATGACCCCGATGGAATCGATGGACTTTCACGATGGGCCGGTGATCGTCGCTACCGGTGGAAATGTCCACGCCCATCCGAAACTGGAAGAGCAGCTCCGCCGCTATATCGCCAAAACCCCCGACGATAAGCTCTATGCGATCGTCAGGAATGACGACAAAGTTTTTGCCGTGGAAAAAGCCGTGCCGGATGCAAATGGCCTGGTGGAGAGCTATCACTCTTCATATACCTGTAGTTACGGCAACAGGACAATATGGGCTGAATAGCCCAAGGAGACCTACTCCCCTGCCTCGACCATCTCCCGCAACCGCTGCCATATCCAGCGTATCGAGCCGGCAATAGGGCAGCAGGGCCTTATTATGAATCGTTGCGAATCTCCTTTTGTTATAATGATCGAAAACGAATGCGGGAAGTGGGAATCGCCCAATGATCGATATCGAAAAACTCAAAGTTGAAATCGTCGAGCGTCTCAAGCCGCTGAATCCTTATAAGATCATTCTCTTCGGCTCCTACGCCTACGGCACCCCCGATGAAGAGAGCGACGTGGATCTCTATGTCGTCACCAACGACGACCTTATACCGGCGAGTTGGCGGGAAAAAAGCAATATCTATCTACAATTCTCCAAAAAACTGAGAGATCTTCAAAAAGAGATACCCATCGACCTTATCGTTCACACGAAAGGGATGTATAAAAAATTTGTCGATAACAAGAGTAGCTTTTACCGGCATAGCATCCTCAAAGGTCGGCAGTTGTGGTGAGGATGCATATCGAATGGCTCAAGGCCGCAATAGATGATCTCATCTTGCTATCGGAAATAGAGAATAACGAACACATTACCAATCTCATCGCCTTTCACGCTCATCAGGCGGTGGAGAAAAGCTTGAAAGCTCTGCTCGAGTTCAAAGCTCAAGAAGTCCCGAAGATTCATAAACTGCAAACATTGATCGATAGAACAGAGTTGAATAGAGAAGATGATGAAGAGTTGATCCAACTGCTCGATTCGCTCTACATCGAATCACGCTACCCAGGTGATATGGGGCTGCTGCCCCACGGCAAGCCGACACTGGAGGATGCCAGAGAGTTTCACGCCTTTGCCAGAGATCTTTTCGAACAGGTGTGCGATCTATTGGAGATAGACAAGGATGCGCTTCGGGAGAAGTAGACACGTAGAGCCCCGTATCCACACCGCTTGTGGGAATGATTGACCGAACCAGGATTCCGAAGAGGGTTTGATGGTATCCGAAGCTCCGGATTCCGGGTCAAGTCAGGAATGACGAAGGTTGTCAACGGATCCGAATGTCTAAAAAAACGGCTCAAGCCTTCTGCGTTCGCAGGTACTCCATCGCCGTCGCCAGAATATCATCGTCGTCTTTGCTGGGGGCTTTGAGGATCACACGGTCCCGGCCGTCGTGAAATTCGAAAAAGACCTTTTCGCCGTAGCTGGAGACTTTGCTGATGCCCCGGTCTCTAGCCAGGACCTTGATGGCCATCATTGTGATAAACTGGCGGGTGACGGTGTCGGGCTTGCCGAAGCGGTCACTGATCTCCTCTTCGATCTCGTAGACCTCCGCCACACTCTCGGCCTGGGCCAGGCGGCGGTAGAGCTCCAGGCGGAGGCGGTCTTCGCCGATGAGTTCGTCGCTGAGATAGGCGTCGACCTGGAGTTTGATGTCGACTCCCTGCTGCTCCTGCTCTTTCTGCCCGCTGAGCTCCCGGATGGCGTCTTCGAGCATCCGCAGATAGAGGCCGTAGCCGATCTGTTTGATGTGGCCCGACTGGGCTTCGCCGATGAGATTGCCCCCGCCCCGGATCTCCAGGTCGTGAAAGGCCAGCACCGCCCCGCTGCCCAGCTCCGAATGGCTCTCCAAGGCCAGGAGGCGTCGGCGGGCATTCTCGGGCAAGTGCTCTTTGTCCTCGACGAGCAGGTAGCAGTATCCCTCCCGGCCGCCCCGGCCCACCCGCCCCCGGAGCTGGTGCAAATCGGCGATCCCGAAGTTTTCGGCCCCGTCGACGATCATCGTGTTGGCGTTGGGCAGATGGATCCCCGACTCGACGATGGTGGTCGAAAGCAGCAGGTCGTACTCCCCCGCTTCGAACCTCATCATCTCCTTTTCGGTCTGCGAGGCGCTGATCTTGGAGTGGAGCACCGTCATGCGCAGATCGGGCAGGATCGCTTTGAGCTCTCTGGCTTTCTCTTCGATTCCGGCGATGGAGTTGTAGACGTAGAAGGTCTGCCCGCCGCGACGGCGCTCCCGCAGGATCGCCTCCTTGACCACCGCCGGATCGAAACTCTTGACGAAGGTGCGCACCCCCACCCGCTCCGTCGGCGGCGTGAGGATCTCGCTGAAGCTTTTGATCTTGGAAAGCGCCATGTTGAGCGACCTCGGGATCGGTGTGGCGGACATGGAGAGGAGATGGACATTGACCGCCATCTCCTTGAGTGCCTCTTTCTGCTTGACGCCGAATTTGTGCTCTTCGTCGACGACCACCAGGGCCAGGTTTTTGAATTTGGCCCCCAGCAGGGCATGGGTGCCCACCACGACCTGCAGCTCTCCCGTCTCCAGGCGGCGCAGGATCTCACGCTTGTTCTTGGCTGTGGTGTAACGGTCCAGCTGGGCCACTTCGATCTCCCAGGGGGCGAAGCGCTCTTTGAGGCTGCGGAAGTGCTGGGCACTCAGCAGGGTCGTGGGCACCACCATCATCGCCTGATAGCCGCTGCGCACGGCAGCGAAGATGGCGTTCATCGCCACCTCGGTCTTGCCGAAGCCCACATCCGCGCTGAGCAGCCGATCCATCATCCGGCCGCTGGCAAGCTCCTCCATGATCTGCCGGATCGCCTCCATCTGATCCTCGGTATGCTCGAAACCCGCCTGGGAGAGAAAGAGGGCGTGCTCCGCCGGATCGACCCGCAAAGCGATCCCCTTTTGGAGCATCCGCTGGGCGGAGATGTTGATGATCTGCGAAGCGATGGCGAAGAGTTTCTCCCGCACTTTGCCCTTGAGACGTTTGAAGCTGGCCTTGCCCAGGCGGTCCAGCACCGGCAGGGTTCCGCTGTCGGCCACATAGCGGTCGATCACCTCCAGGTTCTCCACCGGCACCAGCAGGGTATCTTCGCCTTGATACTGCATCACGACAAACTCCCGGGTCGCCCCCAGGACATCGCGCTTTTCGATCCCTTTGAAGATCCCCACCCCGTGGGTTTCGTGCACCACGTATTCGCCGGGACGCATCTCGTCCAGCACCAGACTGGGGCGTTTGACGCGACGCCGTTTGAGAGGCTTGTTGAGCGAGAGGATCAGCTCGTCGGGGCCCAGAAGGTTGAGAATCCCCTCCTGATAGACAAAGTTGAGCCGCTCCAGGTCGACCAGCTGACTCCCCCGCACCAGGGATTCGCTGCGGGCGATGACGGTGATACGTTTGTCCCGGTGGGTCTCGATGAGTTTGTTGGGGTCGGCCACTTCCAGATCCCGCCACTCTTTGGCCTCTGGCAGGGTGGCGGCGGGGTAGCTCTCCCGGGGGATCAGGGGCTTGTTGAGGCTGTAGAGTTCGTCCAGGTCTTCGCTCAGATCCTCGGCGGCCACGCTGCGAAGTTCGCTGAGCAGATCGGCCCCCAACTCCTCCAGATGCCATAGCCCCAGGGAGTCGATATCTTTGACGAAGCTCTCCCAGGGGCTCGACTCCACTCGGGATTTTAGAGCGTTGAATTGCTCTTCGCCAAGAGCCAGAAAGGCGGGCCGCAGCGTCACGCTTTCTAGCTCCTCGTCGCCGCGGCGCTTCTGGGTGTCGGGGTCGAAGGGGTGGATACTCTCGATCTCGTCGTCGAAGAGGCTGATCCGCCAGGGGTGTTCCATCCCGGGGCTGAAGAGGTCCACGATATCCCCCCGCACCGAGACCTCCCCCGCTTCGCTGACCAGATCGACAAAGTGGTAGCCCCAGCGGTAGAGCATCTCTTTGAAGGCCGTCAGATCGAGCTTGTCGCCGAACTCCAGCGTCCGGGTATCGAAGCACTCCGCTTTGGGCAACGGGAGGCTGAGCGTATGAAGCGGTGCGATGAGAAGCTTCTTCTCCTGGTAACGGTAATAGTTTGAAAGCTGAGTGAAAAGCTCCTGAATCTCGGGCCCGTAGCTGCGCAGGTCCTCTCCGGGACTGACCCGAAGCTGGGGCAGCACGAAAGGGCGGATCCCCTGGAAACGCGCCACGGCTGCCGCTGTTTCAGCGCTTTTGTCATCTCGGACGACGGCAAGCTCGGCCCGTTCTTTTGCGGGGGTCTTTTTCAAGTATTCGAAGAGTCGTGAGGGTTGCATGGATTACGTGCCTTCTTTGGGAAGATTCAGGAAGATAGAAGTCTTCGGTAACGGAGTGTGGGATTACGTCGTGTGTCGAGAACGGCATAGATATGAATCTCGTTTCCAACAATCTTGTAATAGATGGCAAAAGGAAAACGGTGGGCAAGCATCCGATAATATCCGGACTCCGTTTTCGGGTGAATTCCCGCATAAAGTTTTAACGAGTCAATATCGGAACCAAGAGAGGTCAAAAAATAGGAACCGATACCCGGCTCCTGCATCTCATAAAAACGAAACCCCTCTTCCAGGTCACTTTTAGCGCCTTTTAGAATCCTGATTTTCATCGGGAGAGCAATTCCTTACGGACTTTGTCCCAATCGAGAAACTCCTCTTCTTGTGCCTCGAGTTCTTTCTCCCGGGCCGAGAGAATCTTTTCGTGCCATTGAGGCATATCAAATTCATTGTCCCGACGCAAATCGTTCCAGAGCTCTTCCATCATCTGTATTTTTTCGATCGTCGTCAGTTTTTCCGTTTCGATTGTCATCCCAATTCTCCTGCCTGTTGGCTTTTCTGATTATAACCCAAGATCTGAGATTTCAAAAAAGCCTCCACAGTATAAAAGGATCCGAAAACCAAATAATTCTCGTGGGAAAAGAGTTGCACGCCGAAATATTCCCAGGAGATTTCCAACTCTTCCAGAACGTTTTCGATCTCCCGCAACGTCGCAGCCCGCTGGCTCTCGATGGGAATGATCTCCACCCGTTTGAGCTTGGGGCGCAGGATCGAGAGCACCTTGCGATAATCCTTGTCATCCAGGGAGTTGTAGATCAACACCGTCTGAGGCTCCAAAGCCGGGGCGATCGCCCGGGCAGCCAAGGGGTTGTGCCCCACGTCGATACGAATGTTTTCTCTCAAAGGGTAGAAACGGCCAAAGAGCTCCAGATCCTTCAAGCTCTCAACGTCGGCAGGGATTCCCAGCAGATCCAGAGCCCGCAAAGCCACCGAAGCGTTCTCGTGCAGAAACTTCGGCCAACCCTTTTTTAGATTTTGGATTTTGGATTTTGGATTTTGAGTGTCGGTTTGCGTTTCTTCTGAAACGCCTTTTTCCATGATATAGAGTTCGCAATGACGTTCGTTTGCGATCCGCCGGGCGACGCTTTCCACCTCCTCATAGGGTTGGGGAGCCAAAAGCACCTGCGTGTGCGGCGTGATACTGCGCAGCTTGGTCTCGGCGATCGCTTCGATGAAGTCTCCGAGAAAGGCCTGGTGATCCAAGCCGATGGGGGTGACAACGGTGAGCACCTTGTTCTCCACCACATTGGTGGCGTCATACTCTCCGCCCAGCCCCGCCTCCAGGACGATCAGGTCACATCGCTCGAAAAGTAGCAAAGCCAGCAGGGTCGTGTACTCGAAATAGCTCAGCGCCTCACTCGTCTCGGGCCCGAGGATCTCGTAGAGCCGCCGATGCCCCTCCTCCAGCGCCTCATCCGAGACATTCTCGCCGTCGATCCAGATCCGCTCGTTGAATCGGAGGATGTGGGGAGAGGAGTAGTGTCCTACGGACAATGTTGGATTTTGGATTTTGGATTTTGGATTTTTAGTGCTTTCGCTTTGCAAAAGTCTATTCTCCATTCTCCATTCTCCATTCTCCATTTCTTGCTTTCCTTGCCAGGCAAGGAAAGCAAGAATCCTCCCCGTCGATCCTTTTCCGTTCGTGCCGACGATATGCACCGCCGGGGGGTGGGCGATGTGATCGCGCAGTCGGGAATAGGCTCTGTGCACCCGTTCGTGGTCGATCTCTTTGTAGTAGAGAGGTTTGTTTTCGAGAAAGTCGGAAAAAGGAGGAGTCACTTCCAAATGCCCTTCTCCGCTACCCAGGCGATGAACTGATCCATCGCTTTGCGAATGCCGACTCGAATCGCGGCATCGCGGGCGGCGGAGCTCGTCAAAGAGCTCGATTGAATGCTGACATCTTCACTGCTGACGATCTGCTTGCTGACATTCCGATCGGGCAATTCAAGCTGGAAGAGAATGGAGGTGGTCACACGATAACGTGTCACGTATCCGTTCAAATCATAGGTTAGAGGAGAATATTTGATCGTATAAGTCGGAACGATAATTTTACTCAGTGCCCCACTGCGATCAGCAGTCACCTTTTCATGAAACTGTGTCTTCAAAGTCCGAATTATTTCATCTTTGAGATAAATACCGTTTTGCGGTTCGGCGCCGGAGAGTTTCACATCCACATAGACCGGATCGGGGAGGAGATCCCGGCCGTACTGTGCGACCGGTTTGTAGCCGCAGCCGCTGATGACAAGCATTGTCATCAGAATGATGAATGTTGAGTGTTGAATGTTGAATGATTTCGGTAGGCACTGTTTCACAGCATTCTGTATCCAATGACGAACAACGAACGACGAACGACGATCATTCTCCATTCTCAATCCTCAATCAAATTAAGCCGGTTTGACGACGAAGTTGACCAGCTTGTTCGGCACGACGATCTCTTTGACGATCTGCTGCCCCTCCACCCATTTGGCACCGGCCTCTCTGGCGAGGGCGATGATGGTCTCATTATCGGCATCGGCGGGGACCGCCACTTCGGTGCGGCGTTTGCCGTTGATGCTCACGGCGTAGGTGACGCTCTCGGTAACGAAGACCTCATCCAGCAGAGGAATGCTTCGTTGCAGGTTCTCCCGTCCGAAGAGCTCCTCGCTCAGCTCGCTGGCGATGTGGGGGACGATGGGTTCGAGCAGATGGAGCAGGATGTATATCCCCTCGCTCCAGACCGCCGGATCATTCTGCTTGTCCAGGGCGTTGAGGGCCTCCATCGTGGCGGCGATGAGGGTGTTGAAGGCGAAGGTCTTTTCGAAGACATCTTTGCTCTTGCGCAGCGCTTCGTAGACCTTGGCCCGCGCCTCCTTGGCTTCGGGAGCCAGCGCGTCGTGATCGATCTCGGGCAACGTAGAGTGGGCGACCTTCTCCTTGCGGCTATAGAGCTTTTTGAGGAAGCGGTAGGCCCCCTCCACTCCGCTGTCTTTCCACTCCAGCTCTTTTTGCGGCGGGGCGGCAAAGAGGATAAAAAGCCGCGCCGTATCGGCGCCGTAACGCTCGACGATGGCGTCAGGGTCGACGGTGTTGCCCTTGGATTTGGACATCTTGGCGCCGTCTTTGAGGACCATCCCCTGGGTCAAAAGACGGCTGAAAGGCTCGTCGATGTCGTGGTAGCCCAGATCCCGTAGGGCTTTGGTGAAGAAACGGGCATAGAGCAGGTGCAAAATCGCGTGCTCGATCCCTCCGATGTATTGATCCACCGGCATCCAATAGGCGCTGTCTTCTCTGTCAATCCCGGTCGTCTCCCATTTGGAGGGGTCGGTGGCGTAGCGGAACTGATACCAGGAGCTCTGGATGAAGGTATCCATCGTATCGGTCTCCCGCACGGCCGGGCCGCCGCACTGGGGACATTCGCAGTGTTTCCACGTCGGATGGCTCTCCAGGGGATTGCCTTCTCCCGTGATCTCCACGTCGTCGGGCAGCGTGACGGGGAGATTCTCCGGCTTCTCGGGGACCAATCCGCAGCTTTCGCAATGCACCAGCGGGATGGGCGCTCCCCAGTAGCGCTGGCGGCTGATCCCCCAGTTGCGCAGCTTGTAGTTGATCTGGCTCGTCCCCAGCCCCTCGGCTTCGAAGAAGGCGATGATCTCTTTCATCGCCTCCCGGTTGGGTTTGCCGGTGAAAACACCGCTGTCGATCAATACTCCGTCACCGGTATAGGGGAGCTCACCCCCTTCGATGACCCGTTTGATGGGCAGGTCGTACTTTTGGGCGAATTCGTAGTCCCGCTCGTCATGGGCCGGTACCGCCATCACCGCCCCGCCGCCGTAGCTGGCCAGGACGAAGTTGGCGGTCCAGACGGGGATATCCTCGCCGGTGAG